>NZ_JADPUN010000385.1 GCF_015690345.1 Plantactinospora alkalitolerans
TCGGTGTGTGTTTGTTCTTTGAGAACTCAACAGGGTGCTTGATAAGCCAGTGCCAAAATGATTGTTTTGGCAGCAAGTGTTTTTATTGTTGCCGGGTTGATTTTCCAAGTTTTTGTTGGAGAGTTTGATCCTGGCTCAGGACGAACGCTGGCGGCGTGCTTAACACATGCAAGTCGAGCGGAAAGGCCCTTCGGGGTACTCGAGCGGCGAACGGGTGAGTAACACGTGAGTAACCTGCCCCAGGCTTTGGGATAACCCCGGGAAACCGGGGCTAATACCGAATATGACTTTTGGTCGCATGACCGGGAGTGGAAAGTTTTTCGGCTTGGGATGGGCTCGCGGCCTATCAGCTTGTTGGTGGGGTGATGGCCTACCAAGGCGACGACGGGTAGCCGGCCTGAGAGGGCGACCGGCCACACTGGGACTGAGACACGGCCCAGACTCCTACGGGAGGCAGCAGTGGGGAATATTGCACAATGGGCGGAAGCCTGATGCAGCGACGCCGCGTGAGGGATGACGGCCTTCGGGTTGTAAACCTCTTTCAGCAGGGACGAAGCGCAAGTGACGGTACCTGCAGAAGAAGCGCCGGCCAACTACGTGCCAGCAGCCGCGGTAAGACGTAGGGCGCGAGCGTTGTCCGGATTTATTGGGCGTAAAGAGCTCGTAGGCGGCTTGTCGCGTCGACTGTGAAAACCCACAGCTCAACTGTGGGCTTGCAGCCGATACGGGCAGGCTAGAATTCGGTAGGGGAGACTGGAATTCCTGGTGTAGCGGTGAAATGCGCAGATATCAGGAGGAACACCGGTGGCGAAGGCGGGTCTCTGGGCCGATATTGACGCTGAGGAGCGAAAGCGTGGGGAGCGAACAGGATTAGATACCCTGGTAGTCCACGCTGTAAACGTTGGGCGCTAGGTGTGGGGGACCTCTCCGGTTCTCTGTGCCGCAGCTAACGCATTAAGCGCCCCGCCTGGGGAGTACGGCCGCAAGGCTAAAACTCAAAGGAATTGACGGGGGCCCGCACAAGCGGCGGAGCATGCGGATTAATTCGATGCAACGCGAAGAACCTTACCTGGGTTTGACATGGCCGCAAAACCTGCAGAGATGTGGGGTCCTTCGGGGGCGGTCACAGGTGGTGCATGGCTGTCGTCAGCTCGTGTCGTGAGATGTTGGGTTAAGTCCCGCAACGAGCGCAACCCTTGTTCGATGTTGCCAGCGCGTTATGGCGGGGACTCATCGAAGACTGCCGGGGTCAACTCGGAGGAAGGTGGGGATGACGTCAAGTCATCATGCCCCTTATGTCCAGGGCTTCACGCATGCTACAATGGCCGGTACAATGGGCTGCGATACCGTGAGGTGGAGCGAATCCCAAAAAGCCGGTCTCAGTTCGGATCGGGGTCTGCAACTCGACCCCGTGAAGTCGGAGTCGCTAGTAATCGCAGATCAGCAACGCTGCGGTGAATACGTTCCCGGGCCTTGTACACACCGCCCGTCACGTCACGAAAGTCGGCAACACCCGAAGCCCATGGCCTAACCGGTTTTCCGGAGGGAGTGGTCGAAGGTGGGGCTGGCGATTGGGACGAAGTCGTAACAAGGTAGCCGTACCGGAAGGTGCGGCTGGATCACCTCCTTTCTAAGGAGCACCTCCCGGCGAAGGTCGGGTAGGAGCCCGCGGCCCGCGTATGTCGGGTCGGGGTGCTCGATGGCGGAGACACTGGCGAGTTGGTGACCGGCAACGGTCCTGTCCTTCTAGTACTGCCTCTTCGGGGGTGTGGAGGGTGGGGTGGGGTGCGGCTGGTGACCGATGTAGAGCATCCTGTTGGGTCCTGAGAGAACAAACCACGGTCTGTGGACCGGTTGGGGTTGTTGTCTTGGGTTGCCAGGCATGACCTGGTCCCGCATACCAGACCTGTTCGGGGTTGTTGGTGTGGGGTCGTGGGTTGTGGGTTGGTCGTTTGTTGAGAATTACACAGTGGACGCGAGCATCTTTGTGGTCAAGTTGTCAAGGGCGAACGGTGGATGCCTTGGCACTAGGAGCCGATGAAGGACGTGGGAGGCCGCGATAGGCCTGGGGGAGCTGTCAACCAAGCTGTGATCCCAGGGTGTCCGAATGGGGTAACCCGGCATCAGTCATGTGATGTCACCCGCACCTGAATTCATAGGGTGTGTGGAGGGAACGCGGGGAAGTGAAACATCTCAGTACCCGCAGGAAGAGAAAACAACAGTGATTCCGTGAGTAGTGGCGAGCGAAAGCGGATTGAGGCTAAACCGGTTGCGTGTGATACCTGTCAGGGGTTGCGTGGTCGGGGTTGTGGGACCTCATGACATGAGCTGACACTTGTGTGGAGAGTTATAAAACCAGTTGCTAGCCGAATGGTGTGGAAAAGCCAACCGTAGTCGGTGACAGTCCGGTAGGTGAAAGTGGCTGGTCTCTTTTGTGGGTGTTCCCGAGTAGCGGCGGACTCCTGTAATCTGCCGTGAATCTGCCAGGACCACCTGGTAAGCCTAAATACTTCCTAGTGACCGATAGCGGACGAGTACCGTGAGGGAATGGTGAAAAGTACCCCGGGAGGGGAGTGAAATAGTACCTGAAACCGTTCGCCTACAATCCGTCGGAGCCTTTAGGGGTGACGGCGTGCCTTTTGAAGAATGAGCCTGCGAGTTAGTGGCACGTGGCGAGGTTAACCCGTGTGGGGTAGCCGTAGCGAAAGCGAGTCTTAATAGGGCGTGTAGTCGCGTGTTCTAGACCCGAAGCGGAGTGATCTAGCCATGGGCAGGCTGAAGCGTGGGTAAGACCGCGTGGAGGGCCGAACCCACCAACGTTGAAAAGTTGGGGGATGACCTGTGGTTAGGGGTGAAAGGCCAATCAAACTCCGTGATAGCTGGTTCTCCCCGAAATGCATTTAGGTGCAGCGTCGCGTGTTTCTTGCCGGAGGTAGAGCACTGGATGGTCTAGGGGCCCTACAAGGTTACTGAAATCAGCCAAACTCCGAATGCCGGTAAGTGAGAGCGCGGCAGTGAGACTGCGGGGGATAAGCTTCGTAGTCGAGAGGGAAACAGCCCAGATCACCAGCTAAGGCCCCTAAGCGTGTGCTAAGTGGAAAAGGATGTGGGGTCGCACAGACAACCAGGAGGTTGGCTTAGAAGCAGCCACCCTTTAAAGAGTGCGTAATAGCTCACTGGTCAAGTGGTTCCGCGCCGACAATGTAGCGGGGCTCAAGTACACCGCCGAAGCTGTGGCATTCACATAGTAACTTCGCTGGAATCCTTGTGGTTTCGGTGCAGGTGTGTGGATGGGTAGGGGAGCGTCGTGCCGCGAGTGAAGCAGCAGGGTGACCTAGTTGTGGACGCGGCACGAGTGAGAATGCAGGCATGAGTAGCGAAAGAAGGGTGAGAAACCCTTCCGCCGGATGACCAAGGGTTCCAGGGCCAGGTTAATCCGCCCTGGGTGAGTCGGGACCTAAGGCGAGGCCGAGAGGCGTAGTCGATGGACAACGGGTTGATATTCCCGTACCCGTGTAGGAGCGCCCGTGATGAACCTCGTTGTGCTAACCACCCGAACTTGGTGAGGTCTTCGGACTGATCTGAGGGAGCGTGGGAACCTGGCGGGTAGTAGTCAAGCGATGGGGTGACGCAGGAAGGTAGCTGAGCCCGGCCGGTGGTTGTGCCGGGGTAAGCGTGTAGGCCGGTGTGTAGGCAAATCCGCACACCATGTGGCTGAGACGTGATGCCGAGCCGATTCAGGTGAAGTCAGTGATCCTATGCTGCCGAGAAAAGCCTCTAGCGAGTTCCGAGCGGCCCGTACCCCAAACCGACACAGGTGGTCAGGTAGAGAATACCGAGGCGATCGGGTGAACTGTGGTTAAGGAACTCGGCAAATTGCCCCCGTAACTTAGGGAGAAGGGGGGCCGGAGACGTGAAGGGACTTGCTCCTGGAGCGTTGTATGGCCGCAGAGAGCAGGGGGAAGCGACTGTTTACTAAAAACACAGGTCCATGCGAAGAAGTAATTCGATGTATATGGACTGACGCCTGCCCGGTGCTGGAACGTTAAGGGGACCGGTTAGTCTTTCGGGGCGAAGCTGAGAACTTAAGCGCCAGTAAACGGCGGTGGTAACTATAACCATCCTAAGGTAGCGAAATTCCTTGTCGGGTAAGTTCCGACCTGCACGAATGGCGTAACGACTTCCCCACTGTCTCAACCACAGGCCCGGCGAAATTGCAGTACGAGTAAAGATGCTCGTTACGCGCGGCAGGACGGAAAGACCCCGGGACCTTTACTATAGCTTGACATTGGTACTTGAATTAGCTTGTGTAGGATAGGTGGGAGCCGGTGAAGTCCATACGCCAGTATGGGTGGAGGCAATCTTGAAATACCACTCTGGTTGGTTTGGGTATCTAACTTCGGGCCCTTATCGGGTTCAGGGACAGTGTCTGGTGGGTAGTTTAACTGGGGCGGTTGCCTCCTAAAATGTAACGGAGGCGCCCAAAGGTTCCCTCAGCCTGGTTGGCAATCAGGTGTTGAGTGTAAGTGTATAAGGGAGCTTGACTGTGAGACTGACGGGTCGAGCAGGGACGAAAGTCGGGACTAGTGATCCGGCACTTGCGTGTGGAAGCGGTGTCGCTCAACGGATAAAAGGTACCCCGGGGATAACAGGCTGATCTTCCCCAAGAGTCCATATCGACGGGATGGTTTGGCACCTCGATGTCGGCTCGTCGCATCCTGGGGCTGTAGCAGGTCCCAAGGGTTGGGCTGTTCGCCCATTAAAGCGGTACGCGAGCTGGGTTTAGAACGTCGTGAGACAGTTCGGTCCCTATCCGCCGTGCGCGTAGGATACTTGAGAAGGGCTGTCCCTAGTACGAGAGGACCGGGACGGACGAACCTCTGGTGTGCCAGTTGTCCCGCCAGGGGCATGGCTGGTTGGCTACGTTCGGAAGGGATAACCGCTGAAAGCATCTAAGCGGGAAGCCTGCTTCAAGATGAGGTATCCCACCCCTGTAAAGGGGGTAAGGCCCCCAGATAGACGACTGGGTTGATAGGCCGGAGATGTAAGCCAGGTAACTGGTTCAGTTGACCGGTACTAATAGGCCGAGGACTTGACTACAAAGCTGCTACGCGTCCACTGTGTGATTCACAGCAAACGAACAACAGACCCGTGGTGTGGGTGTTGTTTGATTTGTTGATAGAGTTACGGCGGTTATGGCGGAGGGGAAACGCCCGGTAACATTCCGAACCCGGAAGCTAAGCCCTCCAGCGCTGATGGTACTGCACTCGGGAGGGTGTGGGAGAGTAAGACGCCGCCGGACATCTTC
>NZ_JADPUN010000386.1 GCF_015690345.1 Plantactinospora alkalitolerans
GCCCGGTGGGTCCGGATGCCGGCGGTCCCGGCCGCGGAGCGCCCTGCGTCTGCACGGCGGGTTGACCGGGCCACTGCTGCGGGCCCGGGTACCCGCCCAGCGGCGGCGTGTCGGTCGGGGTGTCCGGGGTGGACCAGTCCGGCGCCTGCCCCGTCGGCCCACCCGGAACAGCGCCGCCCGGAACAGCGCCGGATGGTGTGGCGCTGGCTGGAACGGCGCCGGATGGTGCGGCGCCGGATGGTGCGGCGCCGGATGGTGCGGGTGCGCCGCCGGTCGACCGGGGTGGGGCGCCCACGCCCGGGGGGATCGGATCCGGAATCTCGTCCACCGTCCGGCCCCTCCCGGAGGACGGCACCGGCTGCTGGTCCGCCGCCGGGTCCGGCACCGGCTGCTGGCTCGGACCCTCCGGAGGTTCCGCGTCGATCGCCCAGTCCCAGGGCCGCTCGGCCGGCGCTGGCGGGTACGCCGACCGGCTCCCGCCCACCAGCGGTCCGTCGGCACCGGCACCGGTCTGGTGCGGATCCTCGCCGGACTGCTCGGGCCTGGTCATCGCGATCCTCGTGTCGTTTTCGGGCCTACGAGAAATACTAGGCTTTAGTCCTATTGATCCCAGTAGGGATCGGCATCTTCGCGGCGAAGGCGGTTCCCGGACCGGATGGCAGGATGACGGAATGGATCTCGTTACCGTCGACGACGTCCGGGCCGCGCTGACCGACCTGGCCGGCGTGGTGCTGCGCACCCCGTTGCTGCCCTGTCGATGGGACGACCAGCTCTGGCTCAAACCGGAGAGCCTGCAACCCGTCGGCTCGTTCAAGCTGCGCGGTGCGACCCACGCGGTGGCCCGGCTCGATCCCGCGCAACGGGCCCGAGGGGTGGTCACGCACTCGTCCGGAAACCACGGCCAGGCGCTCGCCTACGCCGCCAGGGCCAAGGGGGTGTCGTGCACGGTGGTGATCCCGGACGGCGCCCCGGCCGCCAAGGTCGACCAGGTACGGGCGCTCGGCGCCGAGGTGCGGATGGTGGCGCCGGCCGATCGGCTGACGGTGGCCGAGTCGATCGCCGCCGACCAGGGTCGGACGCTGATCCCGCCCTTCGACGACCGGCGGATCATCGCCGGCCAGGGCACGATCGGCATCGAGGTGCTGGAGGACCTGCCCGAGGTCGACGTGCTGCTGGTGCCGATCGGCGGGGGTGGGCTCGCCTCCGGGATCGCCACGGCGATCAAGGCGCTCCGGCCGGAGGCGAAGGTCATCGGGGTCGAGCCGGCGCTCGCCGCCGACGCGCAGGAGTCGCTGGCCGCCGGGAAGTTGTCGATCTGGGACCCGGCCCGGACCTACCGGACCAGCGCGGACGGGCTGCGGACCAACCTGTCCGCGCTGACCTTCGCGCATCTGCGGGAGCGGCTGGACGGCATCGTGACGGTCAGCGAGGACGAGATCGGGGCGGCGACGACACGGCTGATCCGGGAGGCCCGGCTGGTGGTCGAGCCGAGTGGCGCGGTGGCCACCGCGGCCCGGATGTTCCACGCGGCCGAGCTACCCACCGGCCGTACGGTGGCGGTGGTCACCGGTGGCAACGTCGACCCGGCCGTACTCGCGGCGGCAGTGACAAGGAAGGGCCCCTTCTTATCGCTTTCTGCATAGGAAGGGACCCTTCTTAACACCTCTGCCGGCTCGGCGACTCAGGAGAACTTGATCGAGCCGGCCCGGTTGGACCAGCCGCCGCCGACGGTGGCCAGGTTGGCCGAGGCGTCGATCCAGGTCGACGCGGCGCCCTGGAAGTTGAGGCCGTCGTAGAACCTGACGTCACACCGCTGGTACGTCCGGACCGAGCTGATCCGGTTGTTCCAGTTGCCGCCGCTGGTGTGCCGGAGATCGGCCCACTGCCACTCGCGGTCGTACCCGGGGGTGCACGCCCGGGACTGCACCCAGGTATGGACGGCGCCGGAATAGTTTCTTCCGTCGTACGTCCGGGCGATCACCCGCGAGGCGGCGACACCGGCTGCCCGCAGCGCCTGCTCCTCGGTCGCCGCACAGGTCACCGCCCTGGTGTCGAGGTTGACCACGCAGTCGCGGCCCTGCTCGGCGGCAGTCGCCGGAGAACCGGCCGCTCCCAGTACGCCCATCGCGCCGAGCATCGTCCCGGCCACGGCGATCATTCGAGTCCTCATGATTTCCTCCTCTGTCGGCCCGAGGGCTCGCGACCCTCGGCTGGATCGGACCGGCGGTGACACGTTCTGCGTTCGGGTGACCGCCTCGTCTCCAGTGCTAGTCGCCGGGCCGGTTGACCGGAACGATCCAGCACACCAATCAATCAATCCCGGACAAAGTCCACCCATTGGCCAACAATCCGACAGCCGCGTTGGCGCTGGTGGTGGCACCGGCAACGATGGAAGGCGGACCTGTCCGGAAGTTCCTGGGGGAGAGAAACCAGGTGGCTCGTCAGGAGAGACCGGTCGACCCCGCCGCCGGTCCGCTGCAAGCGCTCGCGTACGACCTGCGGAAGCTTCGCGCCGAGGCGGGTAATCCGACGTACCGGGTGCTGGCCAGGTCGGCCGGATACAGCGCGACGACCCTGTCCGAGGCCGCCGGGGGCACCCGGCTGCCGACCCTGGACGTCCTGCTCGCGTACGCCGGCGCGTGTCACGGCGATCCCGACCACTGGCGGAACCGCTGGCTCGAGACGGCGGCACGGCTCCACCCGGACGACGACGAGAAAGGCGACGACGAGAAAGGCGACGACGAAGACGGGGAGTCGGCGCCCGGTGAACGGCGGACGCTCGACCTCGTGGCCCATCCCGGAGGGCCGACCGAGGTACGTCGTCGTCGGTGGATCGCCGTCGGCGGGCTGGTCGCGATGATCCTGCCGATCGGGATGATCGCGATGGCGGGGCCGCTCGACCTGGTAGGTCCGGGCGACCTCGTGCGCCCGGCCGAGCGGGACAACGGCCGGTTCACCTCGTCGGGCGGTGGCCCGCCGCCGGCCTCCGGCGGGCCGGGATGCCCCGTGGTGCCGTCCGACGCCGCCTTCACCGGCCTCACCTACGGCAGTGGCGCGCACGTCCGGACCGGCGCGACCCGGGACAGCACCGTGCGGGCCACGATCCCGCCGGACTGCACCGTCGGATTCACCGGCTTCTGCATTGGCGAGAAGGTGTACGACAACACCGCCGGTACCCCCGACGTTCGCTGGTTCGTGGTGGCCGGCGGCGGAGTCCTGTCGTCTGCGGTGATCCACGGGAACCCGCCGGGGAACCTGACGGCGTCCGGGTGTCCCGGCGGGCGGCCGGCGCCCAGCGAGCTCGCCTTCTCGACCGCCCTCGATCCGACCCGGCGCGGCGCGGTCACGCTGCACGCCACCGGCGCCGAAGTCGACGTCGTCGGCTTCGCCAGGTCGACCGGGGGCGGGCCGGCGACGCCGGGCCACCGGACCTGGCGGCAGGTGGAGCTGGTCGACGTCCGGGACCGGGCCGCCGGTGCGAAGGTCAGGTTGGACGTCGCGCACCCGTCAGCGGCCATCCCGTCAGCGGCCATCCCGTCAGCGGCCGTTCCGTCAGCGGCCGTTCCGTCACCGGCCGGCGGACCATCGTCCCGGGAGCCGGTCATCCTGGTGGCGGTCGCGTGCCTCGGTGGAGACAGCCCCACCGGCGTGATCGAGGCCCGGCAACTACATCCCACGACTCCGGGCCGGTCCGTTCCGATCGCGCTGAACCTGGAGCAGCGGCTGCCGGCGGCCGCCTCGGCATGCCGCTATCCGGACCGTGGCTGAATCGACAGGTGGCGCCGCGCGACAGTAGACATAGGTCCACCCCCGGTCACGGGTTAACCCTCCTGACCAGGGGCAGGTCTCCTGGTGTGCTCGACTGGTGACCACAGATACCGCCAGAACGGCCCTCCGGACCCGGATCCACGATCTCGACGCACTGCGCGCGATCGCGCTGCTCGGGATCCTCGTCGTCAACATCACCTTCGCCGCCACCGGCTTCAGCATGAACGTCACCGACCCGGCGTACGACTCCTGGCTCGACGACGCGGTGCGCTGGCTCAACTCCACGTTCTTCGGAATGAAGTTCTACCTGCTGTTCTCGTTCATGTTCGGATACAGCTTCATCCTCCAGACCCAGGCGGCGGCTCGGGCCGGCGCCGCGTTCAAGCCCCGGATGGCCCGTCGGCTGCTCGGCCTGTTCGCGCTCGGCGCGGTGAACATGGTCTTCCTGATCAGCGGCGACATCCTCACCGTCTACGCACTGCTCGGTGCGATCCTGCTGGCGATGCGCGGGGTACGGGACCGCACCGCGCTGATCGTCGCCGCCTCGCTCTACGGCTACCTGCTGCTCAGCATGGGTTCGAGCATCCTGTTCCTGGACACGTCGAGCTACTTCGACCACGCCAGCCAGGTCGCCGCCGCGCAGGAGAGCGCCGCGAACCTGGCCGGCGGCTTCGGGTCGGTCGTCCACGAGCACATCGCGATCCTGCCGCTCTACAGTCTCTCGCAGTTGACCATGCAGGGTCCGACCACGCTGGCGATGTTCCTGCTCGGCATGGTCGCCGCCCGTCGCGGGGTGCTCGTCGGGCTGACCGGGCGGGAGTCGTGGCTGCGGATCGTCCAGCTCGTCGGCTTCCCGGTCGGGATCGTCGGTGGCGCCGTCTACGCCTCGATCGGCGCCAACGGCAACACCCTCGGCGTACTCGTCAGCGCGATGACCGCACCGTTCCTCGCCGCCGCGTACGCCGCGACCCTGATCCGGATCGTGCACAGCGTCCGGGGCCGGTGGCTCGGGTCGACGCTGGCCCCGGCCGGCAGGATGGCGCTGTCGAACTATCTCGGCCAGTCGGTGGCCACGCTGCTGATCTTCACCGGCGTGGGCTTCGGCCTGGTCGGTCAGGTGTCACCGCTGGAGATGATGCTGTTCGCGTTCGCCATCTTCGCCGGCCAGGTCGTGATCAGCCGCTGGTGGCTGGAGCGGCACGGGCACGGTCCGGCCGAGTGGCTGCTCCGCTGGTTCACCAACGCGGAACGTCCGGCCTGGCGCAAGCGGGTCGGATGCTGAGTCCGCAGGGCGACATACATCGATCGTTGTTTACCCAGTGTGTGACACTGACGACTGGAGGTGGCTGTCGTGGAACTGGTCGTCTGGATGATCCCCGTGGTTGCGCTCGTACTCGGCCTCGGCGGGGTGCTCACGGTGCGCTGGCACCGCAGTACGCGTTGGGTTCAGCCCGTTCACGGTCCGGTCTCCGCGCTGCTCGCGGGATCCCTGATCTACTCCGAGTACGGCGGGGCCCTGGGCACGGGTGGCAGC
>NZ_JADPUN010000387.1 GCF_015690345.1 Plantactinospora alkalitolerans
CCGCACAACTTCCACCCACACCCCGCTGCCACCCACACCCCGCGACGGAGGGGGTCGATCACGTAACGTCCGGCCCGTCCGCGCCGGCCGAACCTGCCGTGATCACTCGGATTCGGCTAGACCGGGTCGTCGCGAGTCAACTCCCAGAAGGCGACCGCGGCCGCGGCGGCGACGTTCAACGAGTCCACTCCGCGCCGCATCGGGATGACCACCCGTACGTCGCTGGCCGACTGGGCCGCCGCGGTGAGGCCGGGGCCCTCCGCCCCGAGGAGCAGCGCCGCCCGTTCACGCTGCGCCGGGGGAAGTCGCTGGATCGGTACGGCGTCCGGAGCCGGCGTCATGGCGAGCACGGTGAACCCCGATTCCCGCACCTGGTCCAAGCCGGCGGGCCAGCCTTCGAGTTTGGCGTACGGCACCGCGAAGACCTCCCCCATGCTGACCCGGACGCTCCGCCGGTACAGCGGATCGGCGCAGGACGGCGACAGCAGCACCGCGTCGATGCCGAGCGCGGCGGCGCCTCTGAAAACCGCCCCGAGGTTGGTGTGGTTGTTGACGTCCTCCAGGATCACCACGCGGCGGGAACTGCGGAGTACCTCGGCCGCGCTCGGCAGTTCCCGCCGCTGGAACGACCCGAGTACGCCCCGGTGCACGTGGAAGCCGGTGGTCTGCTCCAGCACGGCCGGGCTGGCGGCGTAGACGGGCGCGCCGCCGGTGTCCAGGTCGCCGAGCTGGTCGATCCGTTTCGCGTCCACCAGGAACGACCGTGGCCGGTAGCCGGCCCGGACCGCTCGGCGCAGCACGAGCTCGCCCTCGGCGATGAAGAGGCCGTGCGGTGGCTCCCATCGGGTGCGCAGCTCGACGTCGGTGAGCGCCCGGTAGTCGGCGATCCGGGGGTCGCCCGGATCGGCGATCTCCTCGATCGCCGCCACCGGTACGGCACCGGCGCGCTTCCCGACCTGGTCGGGCAGGGTGCTGGGGGATTCTTCGGTGGACACGGCGCCGATTCTCCCCGCGCCTCCTCCCCCGCCCCGGTCCGGGGCCCGGTCCCCTGGTCGGAAGGGGCGACCGGATCAGGTAGGAGATTTCCTACCCTTGACCGGTAGGCAATCGCCTACCTATCATTCCCCGGATGGCGATCACAAGAATCCAGTTGCTCTCGATACCCGTCACCGACCAGGACCGGGCGAAGGACTTCTACGTCGACACCCTGGGCTTCGAACTGCTCGGCGACAACCAGATGGGCCCGGACCAGCGCTGGGTCCAGGTGGCGCCGAAGGGGGCCGCGACCTCGATCACCCTGGTCACCTGGTTCGACACCATGCCACCCGGCTCGGTCAAGGGCCTGGTGCTGGAGACCGACGACCTCGACGGCGACGTGGCCGACCTGACCCGTCGGGGCGTACCGATCGACGGCGGCATCCAGGACGCGCCCTGGGGCCGGTACGTCAGCTTCGACGACCCCGACGGCAACGGCATCGTGCTACAGGCGACCACCGCCCGTGGCTGACGTCGACGTCTTCGCCGCGTTGGCCAGCCCGACCCGACGACAACTGCTCGGCCTGCTCCTGGACCAGGGCGCCCGTCCGGTCCAGGAGTTGGCCGAACACTTCGACATGCGCCGTCCGAGCCTGTCGGAGCACCTCCGGGTACTCAAGGACGCCGGTCTCGTGGTCGAACGCCGGGCCGGCCGGCAACGCCTGTACTCGCTGCGCCCGGAGCCGCTGCGGGAGCTGTCCGAGTGGCTCACCCCGTACGAGCGGTTCTGGCGGGAGAAACTGTCCAACCTGCGCGACCTGCTCGACGCGGAGGGTGACCAGATGGATGGAGACCCACGATGACTGAACTCGGTGTGATCAGAGCAGGACAGTTCCTTCCCCATCCACCGGTACGCGTCTGGCGTGCCCTCACCGACGCCGAACTGCTGGCACGCTGGTTCATGCCCAACGACTTTCGGCCGGTACCGGGGCACCGGTTCACGTTCCAGGCCAAGCCCCGGCCGGAGCAGAACTTCGACGGTGTCGTGCACTGCGAGATCCTGGAAATCGAACCGGTTCGCCTGCTCCGGTTCGCCTGGCGCGGGGGACACCTCGACTCCACCGTGACCTGGACGTTGACCGCCGAGGGGCACGGCACCCGGCTCGAGGTCGAGCACGCGGGATTCGATCCCGCCGACCCGGACCAGCAGTTGGCTTTCAAGATCATGGGCGGTGGTTGGCGGTCACACGTCCTGCGGGGCCTGGCGGACCTGCTCGCCGCGCAGGACGAACCCTCGGGCCGGTGAGCCCGGACGGTGGAGCGAGATGGCACCGTCCGATCAGGACGGGGCGGGCTCGGGCGGCGCCGTCGGGACCAGCCCGCCACCGCCCGGTACGGTCCCGGTGGGTGTGGTCCCGGTCCCGGTGGCTACCACCCCGCCACCTGTCGGTACCACCGCGCGATCCGTCGGTACGACCGCGGCGACCGCGCCGGGCGTACTCGCCCGGGTCAGGGTGGCTCGGGCGACCGGGGGGACCAGTCGTCCCGCCCGCCAGGCCACGCCGATCCCGGCGGTGAGCACCAGCACCGCCCCGAGGCTGTGCAGCGCGGCCACCAGCAGCCCGCCGACACCGAGCAACGGAGCCGCGATCATCAACAGCGTGCCGTCGGCCCGACTGAACACACCGGAGCGGAACACCGCCAGACCGATCAGCCACCAGCCCAGCGAGTACAGCACCCCGCCGCTGACCGCGATGATCCGGCCCGTCGTACCGAACGCCGCCGTCTCGCCCGGCAGTCCGCCGAACGGCAGCAGCAGCATCGTCCCGGCGAGGGCGACCAGGAGACCCGCGGTGGCGATCATCCGGCTCCGGGCGGCGACCAGCAGGCTGGCCACGGCCATCACGCCGAGCAGGCCGAGCCAGAGCGCACCGATCCAGCCGAGCAACTGGGCCGCACGCGGCTGGGCGAGAAAGGGCGCCGAACCGGATCCGACCAGGGTCACCGAACCGTAGACAATGGCGTAACCGGGCAGTACCCAGACGGCGGCGCGGGCGAACCGGCGCAGCGACCAGGCCCAGGTGGCGTCGCTCGCCGGCTGGCCGGCTCCGCGCTCGACGACGAACGGCAACCGGGCGAAGCCGCCGTACGGCCACCGCCCCGACACCGGATCGGCGGTGTTGCCGAGCGTGGGTCCGGATTCGGGGGAACCGCCGCGGGTGGGGTCGGTGCCGCCGATCGTCCGCTGTGGCGAGTTCGTCCGTTCTGGTGGTGCGAGGTGGTACCTGGGGTTCGAGGGGTGGGTTTCCGATTTCGAGGGGTGGATCACACGCCGTCACCTCGCTCCACGCGCTGCGCGGGTGGGCGCGGGCGCATCCGCTCCGGCACCCCGCTCCTGGTCACCACCCGTCACTAGGACCGATCGTGTCAGGTACCGGGGTGCCGTGCGGACGCTTTCGCGAATCAGCCGCCCGAGCGCGGACGGAGGGCCCGCGAACTCAGGCGCGTTCCTGCCGCTTATCCACTGTGGAGTCGTCGACCAGGCTGGCCGTCGAGACCGGCTCGGGCGCCGGCAACTCCCGGCTGTCGGTGGACCGGGACGTCACCTGCGCCTCGGCGGCGCGTACCTCGGCGTCGACCTGCCGGGCCGCCTCGGCCGCGGCCTCGGCCGCCTCGGCGGCCTCCCGCTCGATCGCACCGGAGTCGACCGACGTCCGGGGCAGGTCGCCGACCATCTGGCTCAGCCCGCCCAACGCGCCGCCGATTCCCTCGAGCGCCTTGTTCAACTCGGCGGGCACGATCCAGACCTTGTTCGCGGTGCCGTTGGCGATCTGCGGCAGCGCCTGGAGGTACTGGTAGGCCAGCACCTTCTGGCTCGGGTTGGCCTGGTGGATGGCGTCGAAGACGGTACGGATCGCCTTCGCCTGGCCCTCCGCCTCCAGGATCCGGGCCTGCCGGTCACCGTCGGCGCGGAGCACCTTGGCCTGCTTGTCGCCCTCGGCAGTGAGGATCTGCGACTGCTTCTGCCCCTCCGCGTTCAGGATCGCCGCCCGGCGGTCCCGCTCGGCGCGCATCTGCTTCTCCATCGAGTCACGGATGCTCGCCGGCGGCTCGATGGCCTTGATCTCCACCCGCGTCACCTTGATGCCCCAGCGTCCGGTCGTCTCGTCGAGGACACCGGACAGGTGCCGGTTGATCTGGTCCCGGCTGGTCAGCGCCCGCTCCAGGTCGAGTGAGCCGATCACGTTACGCAGGGTCGTGACCGTCAACTGCTCGATGGCCTGGAGGAAGTTGGAGATCTCGTAGGTGGCCTTCACCGCGTCGGCGACCTTGAAGTACAGCACCGTGTCGATCGAGACGCCGAGGTTGTCCGAGGTGATCACGGGCTGGGGCGGGAAGCTGACCACCTGCTCCCGCATGTCGACCTTGGTCCGTACCGCGTCGATGAACGGCACCAGGAGGTTGAGGCCGGGGTGCAGGGTGCGCTTGTACTTGCCGAGCCGCTCCACCACGTCCTGGCGCTGCTGCGGAACGATCCGGACAGCCCTGATCAGAGTGACCACCGCGATCAGGGCCACGGCGGCCAACAGTAAACCGATCACAGTATCCACACTGCTCACCTCTTTGTATCGGGTTGCTCACCAGTAGCGATATCGTCGTGCCAGACCAGGGCCGTCACGCCCTTGACCTCGATCACCCGCACCCGCTCACCCGGAGCGAACACCTGGGTCACGTCGTAGGAACGGGCGGTCCAGATCTCGCCGTCGATCTTGACCACCCCACTCTCGGCGTCCACCCGTTCCAGCACCAGGGCGGTGCTTCCGGTCAGCGCCTGCATGCCGAACGGCTGCTCGTCGCCACCCAGCGCCGCCTGGCGGTGCCGCTGGATGGTCGGTCGGGCGAACACCAGGGTCAGCGCCGAGACGGCGGCGAACACCACGGCCTGGAGCGGCACCGGAGCACCGAGCGCGGCGGCGCCCGCGGCGGCGAACGCTCCGATCCCGAACATGATTAGGAACAGCGTCGTCGTGAAGATCTCCGCGACGACCAGTACGACGCCCAATACGATCCACAGGAGCGGCTCCACACACTGATCCTGTCACGCTGGCGCACGTGTCGGCCAACGGTGTATCGGTGCCGATAAGATCCTGTGCGCTGGTGTTTGAACGGATTCGCACACCAGCACCGAAACCGCCGGTGCCCATCCACGGCTCCGGGCCCGCCCGGTCCCCGACGTCC
>NZ_JADPUN010000380.1 GCF_015690345.1 Plantactinospora alkalitolerans
CGATCGTGCCGACCACCTCCACCATCGCCTCGCACCTGCCCCGGGCCGTGGGGATCGGGTTCGCCATCGAGCGGCTGCGCCGGCTGGGTGACGGGCGGGCCCGGCCGACCGGCCGGCGGGCGACCGGCGGCCCGAACCGGCAGCGGGCCGAGGCCGAGTCGCCGTGGCCGGCCGACGCGATCGTGGTCTGCTCCTTCGGTGACGCCTCGGTGAACCACGCGACCGCGGTCGCGGCGTTCAACACCGCCGGCTGGTGCGACCACACCGGGCTTCGGATTCCGGTGCTGTTCGTCTGCGAGGACAACGGACTGGGCATCAGCGTGAAGTCGCCGGACGGCTGGGTGGCCCAGGCGCTGCGGGCCAAGCCGGGCATCCGGTACTTCTCCGCCGACGGCTGCGACCTGGTCGAGACGTACGACGTGGCGGTGGAGGCGGCGGCCTGGGTACGCCGGCACCGCCGACCGGCCGTACTGCACCTGTCGACGGTGCGGTTGATGGGGCACGCCGGTGCGGACGCGGAGATGGCGTACCGGACCGCCGCCGAGATCGCCCGGGACGTGGAGCGTGATCCGGTGGTGGCCACCGCCAGACTGCTCGCCGAGGCGGGGCTGGCCAGCCCGGACGAGCTGATCGCCCGGTACGACGAGGTCGGCTGGCAGGTGCGCAAGGTCGCCGAGGAGGTGCTCGGGGAGCGGAAGTTGGAGCACGCGGCGGACATCGTGGCGCCGCTCGCCCCGAGACGCCCGGTCCGGGTGGCCAAGGAGATCACCGACGCCGCCGGTCGGGCGGCGGGGCCGGCCGCCGCCGCCCGGAAGGCCGCCTTCGGCGCGAAACTGCCCGAGCAGGAGGGCCCGTTCACCCTGGCGCAGACCATCAACGCGGCGCTGGCCGACGGGTTGCTCGACCATCCGGGCATGACGGTGTTCGGCGAGGACGTGGCGGTCAAGGGCGGGGTGTACGGGGTGACGAAGGGCCTGCGGGACCGCTTCGGCGCCCCCCGGGTCTTCGACACGCTGCTCGACGAGACGTCGGTGCTCGGTCTCGGGCTCGGCGCCGGGCTGAGCGGGATGCTGCCGGTGCCGGAGATCCAGTATCTGGCGTACCTGCACAACGCCGAGGACCAGTTGCGGGGGGAGGCGGCCACGATGCAGTTCTTCTCCCGGGGGGCGTACCGCAACCCGATGGTGGTCCGGATCGCCGGGCTGGCGTACCAGGAGGGGTTCGGGGGGCACTTCCACAACGACAACTCGCTGGCCGTACTCCGGGACGTTCCGGGGCTGGTGCTCGCGGTGCCGGCGCGGCCCGACGACGCCGCGCCGATGCTGCGCTCGTGCCTGGCCAGCGCGGCGGTGGACGGCAGCGTCTGCGTGTTCCTGGAGCCGATCGCGCTCTACCACACCCGGGATCTGTACGCCGACGGCGACGGCGAGTGGCTCGCCCCCTACCAGGGCCCGGGCGGATGGACGGCCAGCCACGTGCCGATCGGCCGGGGCCGGGTGTACGGCGTCGGATCGGCGGAGGACGTCACGATTATCACGTTCGGTAATGGGGTTCGGATGTCACTGCGGGCGGCCGCGAAACTGGCCGAGGAGGACGTCGGTACCCGGGTGCTGGATCTGCGCTGGCTGGCCCCGCTGCCGGTGGCGGACATCATCCGGGAGGCCTCCGCGACCGGCCGTGTGCTGGTCGTGGACGAGACGCGCCGGTCCGGCGGGGTCGGTGAGGGGGTGGTGGCGGCCCTGGTCGATGCCGGTTTTGTCGGTTCTGCCCGCAGAGTTGCATCAATCGACACTTTCGTCCCGTTGGGTCCGGCTTCTCGTCAGGTTCTGGTCTCCGAAGAGGCCATTACCCAGGGTGCCCGAACGCTGCTGGCACGGTAAATTCCCTTCGACTCGGTGTGCCACTTGCGCGCGGCGGGACAACTGTGTGGACTTTGCGCTATCGGTGTCGCATGGGATGCCGCTGGCAGTGGAGATGAGGAGGCACGTGACAGTGAGCGCGACCGCTGGTCAGGCCGCCGACGGCGTACGGAGTCTGGCGGACCGGTTCGGCATCGAGCCGGGGATGGTCGTCATGGAGATGGGGTACGACGACGACGTCGACCAGGATCTCCGCGACGCCCTGACCGATCGCTGCGGAGAGCTGGTAGACGAGGACACCGACGAGGTCGTGGACGCGGTGCTGCTCTGGTACCGGGACGGCGACGGTGACCTGTTCGAGATGCTCGTCGAGACGCTCAGCCCGCTGGCCGACAACGGTGTGGTGTGGCTGCTGACGCCCAAGGCGGGCCGGGACGGCCATGTCGAACCGAGCGAGGTCAGCGAGGCGGCACCCACCGCCGGCCTGCAACAGACCTCGACGGTCAACGCCGGCAAGGACTGGAGTGGTGCCCGACTGGTCCTGCGTAGGGGTGCCAAGGCGAAGAAGTAGCCTGCGGACCACGGTCCGGGCGCCGTACGCCCGGACGGGGTTCGTGGTGCCCGTACCGGAGATGCCGGCGGGCCGGGACCGTGCCGACTGGTCTTCATGATCAGCCGGCGGTCCTTCATGACCAGGAGGAGTCGCATGCCGATCGAGGTTGGCGCCCCGGCGCCGGACTTCGTGCTGAAAGACCAGAACAACCAGGAGGTACGGCTGGCCGATTTTCAGGGCCGACGGGTCGTACTGCTGGTCTTCTACCCGCTGGCCTTCACCGGCACATGCCAGGGCGAGTTGGCCGAACTGCGGGACAACCTCCACGAGTACCAGAACGACGACGTGCAGGTGCTGACCGTCAGCGTCGACTCGGTCTACGCGCACAAGGTGTGGGCCGACCGGGAGGGGTACGAGTTTCCGATGCTCGCCGACTTCTGGCCGCACGGTGCCGTGGCCCAGGCGTACGGCGTCTTCAACGACGCGGCCGGGTTCGCCGACCGGGGCACGTTCGTGATCGACAAGACCGGAACGGTCCGGTTTGCCGAGCGCAACCAGCCAGGCGAGGCGCGCGACCAGGCGGGCTGGCGGAAGGCGCTCGCCAGGGTGTCGGGCTGACCATCCGAGCCAAGCCAAGATCGTCGGTCGGTCGACGCCGACCCCCCTGGTCGGGGTAAGCTAGCCGCCGCCGGTGGCCGTAACAGGCGTTCCGGGCGCGTAGCTCAGCGGGAGAGCACTCGCCTTACAAGCGAGGGGTCGCAGGTTCGAAACCTGCCGCGCCCACCGTCTCCAGCGACATGGGCAGCGGGGTGTCGGTCTTCCGGCACCCCGCTTTCCGTTCCGGCCGACGCGTCGCCTCCGCCTCGTGGCGGGTCCACGGCTACCCGCCGGTATAGGTTTCCTTTAAATGTGGCCTAAGCTTCGCTCTCTTCCGCCCGCTGAGATTGACTCATTACCGTGCTCCGCAATAGCGTCCTGGCCGATATCCCCGCCACTTCGGCACTGTTTTCTGGGAGGTTGAGCAGGTGGCCACGGCCCGATCTGCGGTAAAGGCAACGCGCCGGACGGCGGCACTGCTGGCCGGCCTCGTCGTCGGGATCCTGGTGTTGCCCGGCGTGGGCATGGCGGCACCGGCCGGGCCGACCCAACTCGGTGCGACCGACATGGCCCTGCTCAACGGGGTGCGGCTGGCCGGGCTCTGGGAGATGCCGGCCGGACAGATGGCGGCCGAGAAGGGCGAGAAGGCGCGGGTCCGGGAGGTCGGCGCCGAGATCGCCAAGCAGCACGACGAGCTGGACCAGTTGACCGTCGAGGCGGCCAACAAGCTGGGCGTGCAGTTGCCCGCCGAGCCGAGCGTCCAGCAGAAGGGCTGGCTCACCGAGATGCAGAACGCGTCCGGTGCGCGGTTCGACAAGGTATTCGTGGACCGGCTCCGGGCGGCGCACGGCGCGATCTTCCCGGTCATCGGGGCGGTCCGGTCCGGCACCCGGAACGAGATCGTACGCAAGCTCGCCGAGGACGCCAACGGCTTCGTGATGACCCACATGACCCTGCTGGAGAGCACCGGTCTGGTCCGGTACGCGGAACTGCCCCCGGTGGCCATGCCCGTGCCGCCGGACAGTTCCCTGGTGGCCAACGCGAAGGCCAACGCGGAGTTCGGCACCGGCCTGAACACGACGGTCATCTGGGCGGTACTGCTCGGGGCGCTGGCCCTGGGCGGCATGGCGACGATCCGCGTCTTCCGCGGCGGCAGGTAGCTCCCCGGTACGGGTTCCGGCGGCGCCGAGCCGGCTTTCGACGGGGCATCCCCGTGGGGGCCGGCTCAGCATGCCGCCGGAGGTCACTCAGCATGCCGCCGGAGGTCACTCAGGTTGCCGGGCCGCGCCACCGGTACAGCCAGGGCGGCCCGTCACCGAGAACCGACTCCAACTCGTAGATCTCCGCCCTGGCGAGGCCGCCGTCGACCAGGTGGTGGTGGGTGAGCGGCGGCCGACCGTGTACGTCGAGGTCGACGATCACCGTCCCGCCGTCGGCCGCACCACCGACCAGGGCGATCTCCGTGGCCTCCATGCAGTCATCCTGCCGCCGTCCGCGCCCGGCCGCAGGCGGTTCGCCGGTAACCGTCCTCACCGCCAGTGGTACCGGAGGTCGGCGATCCGGACGCCGATGCTGACCCGGGCGAGTACGGCGGTCAGGATCGCCTGCCGCTGGTCGTTCGGCACGTCGCGCGCGGCGGCGCCGTGCATCGACGCGAAGTGCGCCCAGACGAGCTGCTCGGTCTGCTCGGCCGGTATCCATGGCCGGGGGCACTGCCGTCGGGGGCAGCCGTAGTACCGGCGCCCACTCGACGAGAAGGACGGGATCAGCAGTTCGTCGCAGGGCCCGCAGGAGAGCAGCCCGCGGAGGAGATAGCGGCCTGGCGTGGCTCGCTTCACGATGGGGAAGTCCATGGTCACCGCCTCGCCTCGTGATGCCGACGCATCCATGCCTATCGTCATCTTGTCTGTTAGTACGGCCCGAAGCCCGTAACTGTTCGATTCGTGACTGGGTTAAAGCCGAAAAATGCCAGGCGACGTCCGGACGGGTACGGAAACGCCCCCCTGCGCGGTGCGGACGTTCGCGCGGCCGGTGGCCCCGCCAGCCGCGGGGGTGTCGGCGCGGGTGCTAGAAAGGGGTCGCCCGTTTGCCCCCGCCGCCGGAGAAGGGACGTGTCCGTGCTGGTCATTCACGGCGTGTGGCTGACCGGCGGCCGGCTCGCGCTCTGGGGTGAGGACTCCACGCTGCC
>NZ_JADPUN010000388.1 GCF_015690345.1 Plantactinospora alkalitolerans
ACCCGACACCGACGGGCTCCTGGTCACCGGCCAGATCTCCACCGAGAGCCACCCGTGGCTCGCCGACCACGCCGTGGCCGGCACCGTCCTGCTCCCCGGCGCCGCCTTCGTCGATCTCGCGCTGCACGCCGGCCTGCAGGTCGACTGTGACCACATCGACGACCTCACCATCGAGCAGCCGCTCACCCTGCCCCCGGGCGGCCGGGTGCAACTCCAGGTGCGCCTGGACGGGCCGGACGCGGCGGGCCGGCGGGCGTTCACCGTCCACTCCCGGACTCAGCTGGGCGACGAACGGCAGCCGTGGCTTCGGCATGCCGCCGGCGTGCTCTCCCGTACCTCCGTCCCCAGCGTCACTGTCGACGGCGAGTGGCCCCCGGCGGGGGCCGAGCCGGTCGACATCAGTGGCCTCTACTCCCGGCTCGCCGGCAAGGGTCTGGAGTACCACGGCGTCTTCCGGGGCCTACGGACGGTCTGGCGCCGGGGTCCGGAACTGTTCGCCGAGGTGTCCCTGTCGGCCGACGAGGGGACCGACAGGAGCGGATTCGCGATCCATCCCGCTCTGCTCGACGCTGCCCTGCATCCGCTGGCCGCGGGCGACGACGCGGTACGGCTGCCCTTCGCCTGGAGTGGGGTGACGCTGCGCGCCACGGGCGCCGGCACGGCCCGGGTCCACCTGGTACGTGGGGAGCACGACGAGGTCCGGATCACCGTCTGCGATCCCACGAACGTTCCGGTGCTCACCGTCGACGCGCTCAGCGCTCGCCCGGTCGACCTTGATCGGTTGTCGCCGGGACGGGAGCGGGTCGAGTCCCTGTTCACACTCGACTGGGTCCCGGTCTCCGCCGGTGCGACCGCGTCGCCGGCCAACTGGGCCATGCTGGGCGACGACGACGGGCTGGCGGACGCACTGTCCACGGCCGGAGTGTCGGTCCTGGCGGACCGCGCCACGGCCCGGATCCACGTACTGGACTGGGCCGCCGGCACCGGCGGCGACCCGGTTCCGCACGCCGCCGGGCGACGGCTGGGCGGACTGTTGTCCACCGTCCAGGGCTGGCTCAACGACGCGGCGTACGACGACGCCCGGCTTGTCGTGGTGACTTCCGGGGCCGTCGCCGTCCGACCCGGTGAGGACGTCACCGACCTCACCGGCGCCGCCGGCTGGGGCCTGCTGCGATCGGCACAGAACGAGTACCCCGACCGCATCGTCCTGGTCGACCTGGACGGGGCCGCCACCAGCCGGGCCGCCGTGCCGGCCGCCGTCGCGTCCGGCGAGCCACAGCTGGCGGTGCGCAACGGCGAACTGCACGCGCCCCGTCTGGCCGAGGTCGATGCGCGGCCCACCCTGGTACCCCCGGCGGGCAGCCCGGCGTGGCGCCTCGCCACGACCGGCAGCGGTTCCATCGACGGGCTGGCCCTGGTGCCGACCGACACCGTCGACCGGCCGCTCGGCCCTGGCGAGGTACGGGTGGCGGTACGCGTCACCGGCCTCAACTTCCGCGACGTCCTGCTCGCACTCGGCAAGTTGACCAACGACTCCCGGCCGATCGCCGCGGAAGGGGCCGGGATCGTCCAGGAGGTGGCTTCCGACGTCACCGACCTGCGCCCCGGCGACCGGGTGATGGGCCTGTTGCACGGTGGGGCCGGGCCGATCACCACCGCCAGTCGGGAGCTGCTGACCACCATTCCGCCGGGCTGGTCGTTCGCCGAGGCGGCGAGCATGCCGGTGGCCTTCCTGACCGCATACCGCGGCCTGGTCGAGATCGCGGACGTACGGCCCGGGGAGTCGCTGCTGCTCCACGCCGCCGCCGGTGGGGTGGGTCTGGTCACCATCCAACTCGCCCGGCACCTCGGCATGGAGGTGTTCGGCACGGCGAGCCCCGGCAAGTGGGACACGCTGCGCGGGTTGGGTTTCGACGACGCCCATCTGGCGTCCTCGCGTACCCTCGATTTCGAGGAGCACTTCCGGGACACGGGCTTCGATGTGGTGCTCAACTCGCTCGTCGGAGAGTTCATCGACGCCTCCCTGCGGCTGATGCGCCCCCAGGGCCGGTTCGTGGAGATCGGCAAGTCCGACTACCGCGACCCCGACAAGGTCGCCGCCGATCATCCAGGGGTCAGCTACCAGGCGTTCGACGTGCTGGAGGTCGATCCGGCGCGGATTCAGGAGCTGCTGGTCCGGCTACGGACCTGGGGCGAGGCGGGAATCCTGCGGCCGCTGCCCGTCAGCGCCTGGGACATCCGCCGGGCACCCGAGGCGCTGCGGCACCTGGCTCGCGGGCAGAACGTGGGCAAGGTGGTCCTCACCGTTCCCCGGTCGCTCGATCCGTCCGGCACCGTGCTGGTCACCGGCGCCACCGGCACACTCGGCGGCCTGCTCGCCCGACACCTGGTCACCCGGCACGGGGTACGTCACCTGCTGCTGGTCGGTCGTCGCGGAGCCGAGGCCGAGGGCGTGACCGACCTGCTCGCCGACCTGTCGCTGCTCGGAGCCCAGGCCCGGGTGGTCGCGTGCGACACGGCCGACCACGCGGCACTCGCCGACGTGCTGGCGCAGGTTCCCCCGGCACATCCGCTGACCGCCGTGGTGCACGCCGCCGGTGTGCTCAACGACAGCACGTTCGACGACCTCGACGCCGAACGGCTGGAGACGGTCCTGCGGCCGAAGGTGGACAGCGCGTGGCACCTGCACGAACTCACCCGCGACGACGATCTCGCGGCCTTCGTTCTCTACTCCTCGGCGGCCGGCACGTTCGGCACCCCGGGACAGGCGAACTACGCCGCCGCGAACGCCTTCCTCGACGCTCTCGCCCGGCACCGGCGCCGGCACGGCGTGCCGGCCACCAGCCTCGGCTGGGGACTGTGGACGGCGACCAGCGCGATGACCAGAAACCTCGACGACGTGGACCTGCGCCGGTTGGCGAAGACCGGCAGCCAGCCGCTGAGCACCGCGGAGGGATTCGCACTGTTCGACGCCGCGCTGGGCCTCGATCACGCGGCGCTGCTGCCGATGAAGCTGGATCTTCCTGCCCTTCGGGAACGGGCCGCGAATCAGCCGGTGCCACCCCTGCTCCGGGGCCTGGTCCGACCGGCCAGGCCACGGGCGGCGACGGTGGCGGTCGTGGCCTCCGAACTCCAGTCCTGGGCCGTGCGGCTCGCCGCGATGAACCTCACCGACCGCCGCGACGCACTGCTCACCCTGATCCGCGCGGAGGCCGCCGCAGTCCTCGGTCACCAGGAACTGGACGCGATCGGCGCCGAACAACCCTTCGGCGACCTCGGCTTCGACTCGCTCACCGCAGTGGAACTGCGCAACCGGCTCAACCTGCGGACCGGGCAGCGACTACCGGCCACCCTGCTGTTCCGGTACCCGACCCCCACCGCGTTGACCGCCTATCTCGCCAGTGAGGTGTACGGGGACGACCCCGCATAGGGCTTGGCGCCGGGCCACCGGCCCGGGCCAGCCGTCGGCGCCCTGCCCCCGGCCGTCGACGGCGAACGGGGGCGGGGACGGCTCACACCGTTCCCGCCCCTGTGTTCACCGCCTCCGTCAGGTGCGCTTCGACACCGGGACGACGTACCGGCTGAAGACGAGGTCACGCAGGACGTCGTCGCCGCCCTCGACGATCGCCACGTACCGCATGTCCCGGACCAGCTTGCCGATCGCATCGTCGTGGGTGTAGCCGAGGCCGCCGAACAGCTCCGAACCGACGCTCGCGATCTGCCAGCCCGTCTGCCCGCAGAACATCTTGGCCGCCAGCGCGCTTTTGAGCGTGCCCCGGCGGAGGAACTCGTCGGCGGCGTCCGGCCGGCTCAGGATCGCGTCGAACTCGCGGGCCGCGCTCCGGCACTGGGTACGCATCACCTCGATCTGCATCTCCATCTGGCCGAGCTTGGCCGCGAAGACCGCGTTACCGGTCAACGGCGCGTCCCGTAGGGTCTTGGTGTTGGCGTAGTCCATGCAGTGGTCCCGGATCCGCCGCGCCACCCCGACCGCGGTGGTGGCGATGAGGATGCGGCTGGCATTCAGACCGACCTCCAGGACCCGGAGGCCGGGACCGCGTAACGCGTGGTCGGCCGGCACCCGGCAGTTTTCGAAGCTCACCTGGTAGGTGGCGGACGAACGCAGACCGTTCATCTCCCACCGTTTGACGATCCGCACACCGGGGGTGTCCCGTGGTACGACCACCGCAGCCACCCCGGACGGGTTGTCCGTCGACCGGGCGATGACGACGAGGAAGTCGGCGAAGTCGGCGTTCGTGGAGAAGTACTTGTCCCCATTGATGACGAGGTCGTCGCCACTACGAACCGCAGTGGTGGTGATCTTCGCAAGTTCGCTGCCGGCCGCCTGCTCGCTGCCCACCGTGGCGCAGAACGTGCCGCCGTCGATCATGGGTTTCAGGTAGCGCGCGTGCAGCCCGGCCGAGCCGTAGAGGGACACCATGCTGGTGCCCAGCACGGAGATGAACAAGGTGAACGCCGCTCCCGCATCGCCGTACGACAACTCGGACACCACGTCGACGCTGTCCTCCAGGCCGAGTCCCGTGCCACCCTCCTCGGCCGGCAACCACCAGTTGGCCAACCCCGCCTCGTGGAAGCGACGGTAGAGCGGTAGGGGCGCATCGGCGAAGGAATCCAGGTACGCCTGCCGGTCGACCAGTTCGGTCCGCGCGAAGGCGCGTACCCGGTCGATGACGTCCACGCTCATCATTCTCCTCTTTCGGGTTAGCCGGCTCAGCCGAGCTCGTTGTCGATGAAGGCGAAGAGTTCGTTGTCGTCGGCGGTGTCCATGGTCTCCAGGACGGTGACGTCGGTGCCGCCGGTCGGTCGGAGTCGGGCGAGCATCCGCTCGAACGCGCGCGCCGCCATCCCCTGCGCCTCCGCGTCGTCGGCGAGTTCGTCGACCAGTTCGGCGAGCCGGTCCAGCTCCGCACGGATCTTCTCGGCCGGCGACACCGGTGCTGGAAGGATCTGGTGCCGCAGATAGGCGGTGATCGCCGTGGGGGTCGGGTAGTCGAAGATCAACGTTGCTGGTAGTCGTAGTCCCGTTGCCGTGTTCAACCGGTTCCGCAACTCCACCGCCGTCAACGAGTCGAATCCCAACTCGGTGAACGGCCGCTCCGGATCGACGGCGTCCACATCCTCGTGCGCCAACACCACCGCCGCCGTACGACGCACGACGTCCAGCAGCATCAACCGC
>NZ_JADPUN010000261.1 GCF_015690345.1 Plantactinospora alkalitolerans
ATAAGAGACAGCTCCGGTGCAGGCCACGTTGTTCACGCTGAAGCTGCCTGGTGCCGGGTTGCTGGAGTTCCAGGTGCCGTTGAACCCGAACGAGGCGGTGCCGTTGGTGCCGATGTTGCCGTTGTAGCCGACATTGGTGGCGGTGACCTGGCTGCCGCTCTGCGTCACGGTCGCGTTCCAGGCCTGGGTCACCTGCTGCCCGGCCGAGTACGACCAGCGCAGGGTCCAGCCGTTGAGCGGATCACCGAGGTTGGTGATCGTGACGTTGGCGCCGAATCCACCCTGCCACTGGGAGGCGACCGAGTAGTTGACCGAACAGCCGACCGCCGCGTGGGCGGAGACGGCGGTGATGACCCCGACTCCGGCGAGCGCGGCAGTGGCAGCGGCAGTGGTGAGGATCAGCGCCGTCCGGCGCCGTCGTACGAGCATCGTGCTCTCCTTGTCGTCCGGATGCGACGCGCGCTCCGCCGATCGAGTCCGGAGTCCGTGCCCGGCGGTTCCGGAGACCGGCTGGTCCACGCCGCGGATCCAAGCCGTGTTCGAGACGATGGCCCCCGCGCTTGCTGTTGCCTAGGCAAGCGCTTTCCGGACAATGAAATCACGATTCTCAATGCTTGTAAACGGCTGACGATCGCCCGGCCCGGCCGTCGGTACGGGCCGCCGGCACGAGTCGTCAGCGCCGACCGTGCCGCCCGTCGCCCCCCGGTCGACCTAACTGTCGGTCCCGGCCGGCCTAGCTGTCGGTTCCGGCCGGCCTAGCTGTCGGTTCCGGCCGGCCTAGCTGTCGGTTCCGGCCGGCCTAGCTGTCGGTTCCGGCCGGCCTAGCTGTCGGTTCCGGTCGACCTAACTGTCGGTCCCGGCCGGCCTAGCTGTCGGTTCCGGCCGGCCTAGCTGTCGGTCCCGGTCGGCCTAGCTGTCGGTCCCGGTCGGCGCCGACCGTCGGTCCCCGGTCGGCCCGGCCGCACCGTCGCGGATGGACGGTGCCGGCCGGGGTACCGGGGTTGGTCCGTGAACTCAGCTCGCCTGCTCGGCGAGCTCCAGGAACCGGCGCTTGGCGGTCAGGGCCTGCTCGGCCTCGCGGATCCGCTTGGCGTCACCCGCGGCCTTCGCCCGCTCGAGTCGCTGCTCGGCCTCGGCGACCTGGTCACGCATCTGGGTGAGTAGCGGGTTGGCCGACGGCTCGGTCCGGCGCCACGCGGAGTCCATGGCCTGGCGGACCTTGTCGTCCACCGCGCGCAACCGCCGGTCCAGGCTGGCGGCAGCCTCGCGGGGCACCCGGCCAGCCTCGTGCCACTGGCCCTGGATCTCCCGGAGTTTCGCCTGTGCGCCGCGCGGGTCACCCTCGATGTCCAGCGCCTCGGCCTCGGCGATCAGGGCCTGCTTGCGGTCCAGGTTGCCGCGCTGCTCCGCGTCCCGGGCGGTAAAGACCTCGCTGCGCCGGGAGAAGAAGCTGTCCTGAGCCCCCCGGAATCGCTCCCAGAGCCGCTCCTCGGCCTCCTTCGAGGCGCGGGGCGCGGCCTTCCACTGTGCCATCAGATCCCGGAGCCGGTTGGCGGTGGCCGCCCAGTCCGTCGAGTCGGCCAGCGACTCGGCCTCGACGACCAACTCCTCCTTGGCCGCCTGCGCCTGCTTACGCTGGGCGTCCAGGGTGGCGAAGTGTGCACCCCGGCGCCGGGTGAAGCCGTCCCGGGCGGCGGCGAACCGCTTCCAGAGTTCACCGTCGGTCTTCTTGTCGACGCCGCGGATCGTCTTCCACTCGTCGAGGATCTCCTTGAGCCGGTCGCCGGCGGTCTTCCACCCGGTCGACTCGGCGGCCAACTTCTCCGCCTCCTCGACAAGCGAGGTCTTCCGGCTCACCGCCTCTGCCCGGGCGGTCTCCCGGGCCGCCCGCGCCTCGCCGACCTTGCCCTCCGCCAGGGTGGTCAAGCGGTCCAGCCGGGCGGCGAGCGCGTCGAGGTCACCGACCACATGCGCCTCGGCCAGCGAGCCGCGCAGCCGGCGAATGGTCGCCAGCGAGCCGGACGGGTCGGCGGCCCCCGAGTTGAGCCGGGCCTCGGTCAGATCGACCTCGGTGACCAGGTCGGCGAAGCGGCGGGCGAAGTGAGCCAGGCCCTCTTCCGGTGCTCCGGCCTGCCAGGAACCGACCACGCGCTCGCCCTCGGCCGTCTTGACGTAGACGTTCCCGTCCGCATCCACCCGTCCAAAGGCAGTCCAGTCACTCATGAGCCCATCCTCGTTCTCCCGGCGCTACCGGGGTTGGGGGTCCCCGGCGGTCGCCGCCACGGCGCAGCGAAGTTTCTCCCGGCATTGTCACAGGTCCAACCCGGTCCGCGTCGAGCGCCTATCGTCGACCGTGACCATACGGTGTCCTAGACCGCACCCGGATCGCCTGGCTTCCGGGTGTACAGTCCGCTGCCCGCTACGGTGGACGCGTGCCACTGGTCGCCGCAGCCATCTGCCCGAATCCGCCAATGATCATTCCGGAGCTCGCCGGTGCGGCGGCCCGTGAACTGGACGGTCTCCGTACCGCCTGTGCCGACGTCATCGGCCGGCTGTTGGCCACCGGGCCGGACACGATTCTCGTACTGGGCCCCGGTGCCGGGACGGTTCGGCACGGGGAGTCCGACCACGGCAGCCTGCGACCGTACGGGCTGGACCGCGTCGTGTCGCTGGGGGCGGCCGGTACACCGGTCGGCCCAGCGGATCTGCCGCTCAGCCTGCTGGTCGGTGCCTGGCTGCTGCACCGGGCCGGTGCACGGGGTCGCCGTGGCGGGCAGAGCATCGCGCCGGACGCCTCGGTGGACGAATGCCGGCGGATCGGCGGTGACCTGACCGAGGAACCGGACGACCGAGTCGCACTCCTGGTGATGGGCGACGGCTCGGCCTGCCGGGGCGAGCGGTCACCGGGGTACGACGATCCGGCCGCCGAACCGTACGACGACGCGGTCGCCGCGGCCCTCGCCGGAGCCGACGCTACGGCCCTGCTCGGGCTGGACCCGGAACTGTCGGCGCGGTTGCGGGTAACCGGCCGGACGGCATGGCAGGCGTTGGCCGCTGCGGTGGCCCGGACCGGAGTGCCCTGGCAGGGCGACCTGTCCTACTACGCGGCGCCGTACGGGGTCAGCTACTTTGTCGCGAACTGGACGCCGGTCCGGTCGGACCGAGTGCCGGGATGACCGACCGATGTGCCGGCCCGACCGGGCAGAGCGGGGAGACGCCGTGACCGAGCGGAGCAGGGACGTAATGACCGGTCGGGGCAGGGTGGTCGCGATCGTCGGTCCCACCGCCGCCGGCAAGTCGGGGCTGAGCATCGAACTGGCACGGGCCCTCGGCGGCGAGGTGGTCAACGCGGACTCGATGCAGCTCTACCGGGGCATGGACATCGGCACCGCCAAGCTGACACCGGCGGAGCGGGCCGGAGTGCCGCACCACCTGCTGGACATCTGGGCGGTGACCGAACCGGCGAGCGTGGCCGCGTACCAGGCACTGGCCCGAGCGGCGGTGGACGACATCCTGGCCCGTGACCGGGTACCGCTGCTGGTCGGCGGTTCCGGCCTCTACGTGCGGGCCGTCCTGGACGAGTTCGAGTTTCCCGGCACGGATCCCGAGGTGCGGGCGAGGCTGGAGGGGGAGCTGGCCGAGGTGGGGGCGGCGCCGCTGTACGCCCGGTTGCGTGGCGCCGATCCGGCGGCGGCGGCGAACATCCTGCCCAGCAACGGGCGGCGGATCGTCCGGGCACTCGAGGTGATCGAGCTGACCGGGGCACCGTTCACCGCCTCGCTGCCCCGGCCCGTCCCCTGGTACGACGCCGTCCAGCTCGGCGTCGACCGGGAGACCACCGAGTTGGACGAGCGGATCGCCGTCCGGGTGGACCGGATGTGGGCGGCCGGGCTCGTCGAGGAGACCCGGTCCCTGGTCGGCCAGGGCCTTCCCGCCGGCCGGACGGCCAGCCGGGCCCTCGGCTACCAGCAGGTGCTGCGGCTGCTCGGCGGCGAGTTGTCGGAGCCCGAGGCGCGGGCCGACACGGTCCAGGCGACCCGCCGGTTCGTCCGCCGACAGCGATCCTGGTTCCGGCGGGACGCCCGGATCGAGTGGCTGGACGCGGGCCGGGACGATCTTCTCGGAGCGGCGCTCGCGACGCTCGACCGCACGGATTGAGGATTCGGGTCCGGAAAGGGACGAATCGGGCGCCACGTCGGTGTACGTCGGCGCCGGAGGGCGGCCGGCGGAGCCGGCGGCGGCTCGGGGATGATGGACGGGTGCAGTTCAGCAAGGGCCACGGCACCGGCAACGACTTCGTGCTCCTGCCCGACCCCGACAGTCAACTCGACCTGACCCCGTCGATGGTGTCCGCGCTCTGCGACCGACGGCGCGGCATCGGCGCCGACGGCGTACTGCGGGTGGTCCGGGCGGCGAAGCATCCCGAGGCGGTCGAACACGCCGGTACGGCCGAGTGGTTCATGGACTACCGGAACTCGGACGGCTCGGTGGCCGAGATGTGCGGCAACGGGGTCCGGGTCTTCACCCGGTACCTCATCTCGACCGGACTGGCGGATCCCGTCGGCGGCACCCTGCCGATCGCCACCCGGGCCGGAGTGGTCCGGGCCGTGGTGGGGGAGGGGGACGGGCAGATCTCCGTCGACCTGAGGGCGCCCCGGATCGGCGGCAACGGCGTGGCCACGCTCGGCGGGCTCACCCTGGCCGGTACGGCGGTGGACTGCGGCAACCCGCACCTGGTCTGCGTACTGCCGGCCAGTGTCGACCTGGCGGGTCTGGACCTCACCCGGCCACCGGGGTTCGACCCGGCGCTCTTCCCCTCCGGCGTCAACGTCGAGTTCGTGGCCTCCGCGCCACCGGTCGACGGCGCCGACCTGCACGTACTGATGCGGGTCTACGAACGTGGTTCGGCCGAGACGATGTCGTGTGGATCGGGCACCTGTGCCGTGGCGGCGGTGGCGCTGCGCGACGCCGGACGGACCTCCGGGGTGGTGGCCGTGGACGTTCCCGGAGGCCGGCTGACGGTGACGATGGACGAGCGGAGCTGCTGGCTCGCCGGTCCCGCCGTCCTCGTCGCCGACGGCGAAATCAACCTGACCGGCCTCGCCGGCTGACAAGCGTTAGGAAGGGCCCCTTCTTCTACAAAAAGCGATAAGAAGGGGCCCTTCCTTACATCTCAGCTAGAC
>NZ_JADPUN010000391.1 GCF_015690345.1 Plantactinospora alkalitolerans
AGATGTGTATAAGAGCCAGGCGGCCGGGGAGCCCACCGGCGCGGCGGTGTCCCGGTGGCCCGCCGGGGCGGCGGCCCGGCCGGTCCGGCTCGTTTCGACCGGCCGGCTCCGGTGCTGTCGGCGCGGCCGTCCAGCGCGGCGGATCGAGTACCGGATCCCGGTTGAGGATCTGACGATGCAGCGTCGCGAGTCGCGGACCCGGCTCGATGCCGAACCCGTCGGCCAACCGCCGGCGGAACTCGCCGAAGACGTCAAGGGCATGGGTCACCCGACCGGACCGGTAGAGCGCGATGATCAGGTCCGTGTGGAGCCGCTCGTTGAACGGGTCGGTGGGAACGAGCCCGAGCAACTCGGTGACCAGTGATTCGTGCCGTCCGAGGGTGAAGTCCAGTTCGATGCGGCGGAACTGTACGGCCGCGCGCCGCTCGTTGAGCAGGGTGACCGCGTTCTGGACCAGTTGGCCGTCCAGCCCGGCCAGCGCCGGCCCGCGCCAGAGGTCGAGCGCGGCCCGGAGCTTCGTGGCCGCGTCGGGGAAGGCTCCGGCCGCTGCGGCCCGCTCCGCCTCACCGACCCGTTGTTCGAACAGCAGCGAGTCGATCTCGTCGGCCGACGCGGCAAGCCGGTAGCCGGCGGTCTCGGTGACCACCGCCGTCGGTGGTGCGCCGGCCCGGACGAGCAGCCGGCGGAGCTGCGATACCACGATGGTCAGTTGGGCGCGGGCCGTCGGCGGGGCGTGCCAGTCCCACACCGCCTCGATCAGCCGCTCGGTCGGCACCGTTCGGTTGGCTTCCAGGAGCAGGGTGGCGAGCAGGGCCGAGACCCGCCCGCTCCGGATCCGGAGTGGGACACCGGCAGCCTCGATCGTCAGGGGACCCAGGATTCTGTACCGCATACGCGTCTCCGCCTCGCCGTGGCCGCCGTACGGCCGCCGAGGCCGAGCCTGGCCCAACCATCGGAGTCGAGCCAGGGACACCAGACCCGACGACCCGGGAGGATCGCCCAGCAGGCCGGGCGGCGGTCGACGGTGTGAGGTCCGCTCAGTTCAGCACCAGGTTGACCAGGACGGTGAGCGCGATCGATCCGAGGATCGAGATCAGGATCATCAGCAGGCAGCCGAGCCCGCCGCCGAGCGGGCGGACCTCGACCCGGCCGAACCGCATGCCGGTCAGAGTTCCCGGAGCCGGGGCAGCAGCTCGTTCTGCGCCCAGTCCAGGAACATCGGCTGGCCCTCGACTCCGACCTGGACGAACGCCACGTCGGTGAAGCCCGCGTCGACGTACTTCTGGAAGGCCGAGACGTGTGCCTCCAGGTCCGGTCCGCACGGCACGAGCTGTGCGATGTCCTCGGGCCGGATGTGGTCGCTGGCGCTGACGAAGGACTCGGGACCGGGCAGTTCCGCCTTGACGGTCCAGTTCAGCGCCGCCCACCGCCACTGGTCGTGCACCGTCTTGCGGCAGGCGGCCTCGTCCGGCCCGTAGCAGATCGCCGCCTGGCCGTAACGCGGCTTGCCGCTGCCGCCGGCCTCGTCGTACATCCGGACCACGGCCGCGTCGGGGTTGTCGCAGACCAGCGCGTCGGCGTACTCGGTGACGAGGGCGACGGAGTGCGGCCCGGAGGCCGCGAGGGCGATCGGGACCGGTGTCTCCGGTCGGTCCCAGAGGTACGCCTCGGGAACCTCGAAGTGGTTGCCGGAGTACGACAGGTTGTCGCCGTCGAGCAGCGGCCGGATGATCTGCAACGCCTCCTCGAGCATCTCGTGCCGCTGGTGCACGTGTGGCCACGCGCCGACCACGTGCTCGTTCAGGTTCTCTCCGGCGCCGAGCGAGAGGGTGAACCGGCCGTCGGAGAGCACTCCGATCGTCGCCGCCTTCTGCGCCACCACCGCCGGGTGGTAGCGCCGGATCGGGCAGGTGACGTAGGTCATCAGCTTGATCCGGGAGGTGGCGTGGGCGACCGCGCCGAGCACCGACCAGGCGTACGGGGAGTGGCCCTGGGAGTCCAGCCAGGGGTAGTAGTGGTCGGAGATGACGAGGTAGTCGAATCCGGCCTGCTCGGCCCGGACGGCCTGCTCGACGAGCTCCTTCGGTCCGGTCTGCTCGCACATCAGCGTGTAGCCCACTCCGACCATGTCGACCTCCTCTGCCATCGGCGATCCTGCTTCTCTACCCGGTTCGGTCGCGACGAATCCCGGCGAATGAGGCAGTGATGTCCTTGACTGTCTTCCGGCCGTCGGAGTAGCTTCGCTCTTAACCGGTTAAGGATCACCGGTGCGTCATCCTTGTGGTGGGGATGACGGCGCCCGGGAGGGCGGTTCCGCCGGCCGCCCGGGCGCCGCCCGCCGGTGCGCCTTCCCCCGGGTGAACAGCCGTATTAACGTGTCTGACCATGGTGATCTCTCGACGTGTCGGTGCCGTGGTCGTGGCGGCGACGGTCACGCTCTCGCTCGGTGCCACCCCCGCCGCCGCGACCGGCCGGGGCTCCGGCCACGGCGGTGCCGGCGGCGGACCGGGTGCGCCGGGTGCCGGCGACAACTACTTCCCGGCGGCCGGCAACGGCGGGTACGACGTGCTCCACTACGGACTCGACATCCGCTACGAACCGTCCAGCCGCGCCTTCGTCGGAGTGGCCACGATCGACGCCCGAGCCACCGAGCGGCTGTCCCGGTTCAACCTGGACCTGCGTGGCTTCGAGGTGCGATCGGTGACCCTCGACGGCCGCTCGGCCCGCTACGACCGGGACGGCCAGGAGTTGCGGGTGTCGCCGGCGCGGGGGCTGGCCCGGGGTGAACGGTTCACGGTGGTGGTCCGGTACGACGGCACCACCGGGCGGCCGACCGACGCCGAGGGTGCCCTCTACGGGTGGGTCTCCACCCCGGACGGCTCCTTCGTCGCGAACGAGCCGGACGGCGCCTCCACCTGGTACCCGGTCAACGACCATCCCACCGACAAGGCCGGTTACGACTTCCGGATCACGGTGCCGGCGGGCAAGACGGCCGTCGCCAATGGTGAACTCCTCGACCAGCGGACCAGCAAGGGCTGGACCACCTTCGTCTGGCGGGCCCGGGACCCGATGGCCAGCTACCTCTCCACCGCCTCGGTCGGCGACTACGACCTGCGGCGCTCGACCGGCCCGCACGGCCTGCCGATCATCGACGCCGTCGACCGCGACCTGGGACCGGACGCCGCCGACGGGCTGGCCCGGACCAGGGAGATGATCTCCTTCTTCGCCGACCTGTTCGGCCGCTATCCGTTCACCTCGTACGGCGCGATCGTCGACGACGACTCCGATGCCGGGTACGCCCTGGAGACCCAGACCCGGCCGATCTACTCCGGCCCGCCCAGCGAGGGCACGGTGGCGCACGAGCTGGCCCACCAGTGGTACGGCAACAGCGTCAGCCCGGCGCGCTGGCAGGACATCTGGCTCAACGAGGGCTTCGCCAGCTACGCCGAGTGGCTGTGGGAGGAGCACACCGGCGGGCCCACCGCGCAGCAGCAGTTCGACACGGCGTACGCCCGTCCGGCGACGGCCGGCTTCTGGAACCCGCCGCCCGGCGATCCGGGAGCCACGAACCTCTTCGCCGGCTCGGTCTACACCAAGGGCGCGATGACGCTGCACGCACTCCGTACGAAGATCGGGGACCGGGCCTTCTTCACGCTGCTCCGTACCTGGTACTCCGCGAACCGGAACGGCACGGCCAGCACCGCCGACCTGGTCCGGCTCGCCGAGAAGGTTTCCAAGCGGCAACTCGACGGCTTCTTCCAGACCTGGCTCTACACCCCGGGCAAGCCGACGTCCTGGTGAATCGAGCTGAGTAGCCCTCCACCGATGCTGGTGGAGGGCTACTTAACCGGTTGCGTTAGTCGTCCCATCGGCCTACCCTGATCCGTGCCGCCGCAGGGAGTCGGGTGGTAACTGCCGGGCTGCAGTTACCAATTCCTCACGTTCCCCCCGTCATGGGGTTCCCCCCGAGGTAGGTCATGAGAAAACGAATCTGTGCCGCCGCATCAGCCCTGCTAGCGCTCGTCGTTGCCGTGGTCGTCTCGCTTGTCGTCGTGGCCCAGCCGGCTCAGGCGGCGGCGGGTTTCACGGTCAGCGGCGGGCGGCTGCTCGACGCGAACGGCAACCAGTTCATCATGCGCGGCGTCAGCCACGCGCACACCTGGTACGCCAGCCAAACCGGTTCATTCGCCAACATCAAGTCACTGGGCGCGAACACCGTACGGGTGGTGCTCAGCAGCGGCGCGCGGTGGACCCAGAACAGCGCCAGTGACGTGTCCAACGTGATCTCGCTGTGCAGGGCGAACCGGCTGATCTGCGTACTGGAGGTGCACGACACCACCGGCTACGGCGAAGAGGGCGCGGCGATCACGCTCGACCAGGCGGTCAGCTACTGGATCAGCATCCAGAGCGCCCTGGCCGGCCAGGAGAACTACGTCATCCTGAACATCGGCAACGAGCCGTTCGGCAACAACGAGGCCACCAGCGCCAACTGGCCGACCCACACCCGTAACGCGATCACCCGGCTGCGTAACGCCGGATTCGATCACACGATCATGGTCGACGCGCCGATGTGGGGCCAGGACTGGCGCTTCGTCATGCGGGACAACGCCCAGTCGGTGTTCAACGCCGACCCGGACCGGAACACCGTCTTCTCGATCCACATGTACGGCGTCTTCGACACCGCCGCCGAGATCACCGACTACCTCGGCCGGTTCCGCAGTGCCAACCTGCCGATCGTGGTGGGCGAGTTCGGGCACAACCACTCGGACGGCAACCCGGACGAGGACACCATCATGTCGTACGCCCAGGCCAACGGGATCGGCTACATCGGCTGGTCGTGGAGCGGCAACGGCGGTGGCGTCGAGTACCTCGACATGGTGACGAACTTCGACGTGAACCAGTTGACCTCCTGGGGTCAGCGGATCTTCAACGGTGCGAACGGGATCCGGCAGACGTCCCGGGAGGCGACCGTCTACGGCGGAACGAACCCGCCGACCACCGGCCCGACCACCCGGCCGCCGACGACTCCGCCCACCACCC
>NZ_JADPUN010000393.1 GCF_015690345.1 Plantactinospora alkalitolerans
ACCCGACTGCCCGAAGACGTGAACACCACCGCCCTGGCCGAGGCGTTGCGGGACGTGATCGGCCGACACGAATCACTGCGGACAACGTTCGCGGTCGCCGACGGCGAGCCGTATCAGCGGATCCTGGATCCGGATGAGGCGGCGGTGGCGTTGGAGGTTGTCGGTGTCGAGCCGGGTGAGTTGGCCGGTGAGGTGCGGGCGGCGACTGAGTATGCGTTCGATCTGGCGGTTGAGTTGCCGGTCCGGGCGACGTTGTTCGAGGCCGGGTCGGAGCGTGTTCTGGCGTTGGTGATGCATCACATTGCGGGTGATGGCTGGTCCACCGGGCCGTTGAACCGGGATCTTGCTGCCGCGTACGAGGCGCGGGTTCGTGGGCAGGTGCCGGTGTGGGAGCCGTTGCCGGTGCAGTACGCGGACTATGCGTTGTGGCAGCGGGAGTTGCTGGGTACGGAGTCGGATCCGGACAGTTTGTTGTCGACGCAGGTGGCGTACTGGCGTGCGGCGTTGGCGGGGGCGCCGGAGGAACTCGTGCTGCCTGCGGACCGGTCACGACCGACGGCTTCCAGTCATCAGGGATTTACCGCGTCGCTGCGGATTCCGGCGGAGGTACATGGGCGGCTCGCGGAGTTGGCCCGCACCGAGAATGTCACCCCGTTCATGGTGGTGCAGGCGGCTCTTGCGGTGCTGCTGTCGCGGTTGGGTGCGGGTACGGACATTCCGATCGGGTCGGCGGTGGCGGGGCGTACGGATGAGGCGCTTGATGATCTGGTCGGGTTCTTTGTCAACACGCTGGTGATCCGTACTGATCTGTCGGGGGATCCGGGGTTCCGGCAGGTGCTGGGTCGGGTGCGGGAGACCACCCTGGAGGCCCTGGCGCATCAGGATGTGCCGTTCGAGCGGCTGGTGGAGGAGTTGGCGCCGGAGCGGTCGTTGTCGCGGCATCCGCTGTTCCAGGTGATGCTGACCCTCCAGAACATCGAGCGGACCGTCCTGGAAATCGGCGGGCCCCAGACCGGTGGCGGCCGTCGGATGTCCAACCGTACGGCGGCCGCCAAGTTCGATCTCGAATTCACGCTTGGTGAGGTGTTTGACGGAGCTGGTCGTCCGGCGGGTATGTCGGGGATGGTGACCGGTGCCGCGGATCTGTTCGATGTGGTGACGGTGGAGCGGTTGGCGCAGTGGCTCGGTCGGGTGCTGGAGATGGTGACGGCGTCGCCGGATCTGCCGGTGCGCGCGGTCGATGTGGTGGATCCGGCGGAGCGGACGCTGGTGCTGGGCACCTGGAACGACACCGCGGCGTCTGTTGCCGACGGCACGATCCTGGACCTGTTCACCACCCAGGTGACGACACATCCGGATGTTGTCGCGGTGACCGCCGGCGCAGCGAGCCTGACCTATGCGCAGCTCGACGCCCGGTCGGACGAGTTGGCTGCCGGACTGGTGGCTCGGGGCGTGGGGGTGGAGTCGATCGTGGCTCTGCTGCTGCCCCGGGGAGTGGAGATCGTCACGGCGATGCTCGCGGTCTGGAAGGCCGGCGGCGCCTACGTCCCGGTCGACCCGGAACTGCCGGCCGAGCGGATCGGGTACGTGGTCGCCGACAGCGGCGCCCGACTCGTACTCGCCGCCGACGATGTCGACGTCGCCGGTGTGCCGGTGCTGCGGCTGGCGGAACTGTCCGACGACGCGTTCACCGCCGGGTCCTTCACCGCCGGGTCGGTGCCGAGCGTGGTGTCGTCGGCGGGGTTGGCGTATGTGATCTACACGTCCGGGTCGACGGGTCGGCCGAAGGGTGTCGCGGTCACGCATGGTTCGTTGGTGAACCTGGTGTCGGTGTTCGGGCCGTTGTTGGGCGTGGACGCCGGGGTGGGAGTGTTGCAGTTCGCGTCGTTCGGGTTCGACGCCTCGGTACTGGATGTGGGCGTGTCCTTGGCCGGTGGTGGGACCCTGGTGATCGCGGGAGAACGGGAGCGGGCCGAACCGCAACTGCTGGGCGAGCTGCCGGTGCAGGTGGCCAGCGTGGTGCCGTCGCTGCTGTCGGTCTTGACTCCGGATCAGCTACCGGCGGTGCGTTCGATGGTGGTGGGTGCGGAGACGGTGCCCGAGCAGTTGGCGGGTGCGTGGGCTCCGGGCCGGCGGCTGTTGCACGCCTACGGCCCTACCGAGTCGACAGTGATCACCGCGTTGGGGTTGGTTGATCCGGATCGTTCGGGTCCGGTGCCGTTCGGTCGTCCGATCGCCAACACCCGCCTGTACGTCCTGGACGACGCGCTGGCGCCGGTGCCGATCGGGGTCGCGGGCGAGTTGTACGTCGCCGGTGCGGGATTGGCGCGCGGCTACGTGAGCCAGCCGGGGTTGACCGCGGAACGGTTCGTGGCCTGCCCGTACACCCCGGGTGAGCGGATGTACCGCACGGGCGACCTGGCGAGGTGGACCGAGGATGGTCAGCTGATCTTCGTGGGTCGGGCGGACGAGCAGGTGAAGATCCGCGGGTTCCGGATCGAACCCGGTGAGATCGAAACGGTACTGGCCCAACACCCGGGAATCGCTCAGGCCGCCGTGCTGGTCCGCCAGGACGTGCCAGGTGACAAGCGGCTGGTCGCCTACGTCGTGCCGACCGGCGACGAGGTCTCGGGCGAGCAGTTGAAGACGTTCCTGGCCGGTCAGTTGCCGGAGTACATGGTCCCGGCCGCGTTCGTGAACCTGCCAAGCCTGCCGTTGACGGTCAACGGCAAACTCGACCGGCGGGCGCTACCGGCACCGGAGTACACCGCGGGTGCCGGCCGACCACCGGCGAGCGTGCAGGAGGAACTGCTCTGCACCGCCTTCGCCGACGTACTCGGCATCGACACCGTCGGCGTCGACGACAGCTTCTTCAGGCTGGGCGGACACTCACTGCTCGCGGTGTCGCTGGTGGAGCGGTTGCGGGCGGTGGGTCTGTCGGTGTCGGTGCGGGCGTTGTTCGAGTCCCCGACCCCGGCCGGGCTGGCGGCTTCGGCAACCGCGACGGTGCAGGGAAGTGCGCCGGAGAACCTGATTCCCGCCGACACGCGGGAGATCACACCGGCGATGTTGACTCTGGTCGAGTTGACCGAGGCGGAGATCGATCGGGTAGTGGCGACCGTCGACGGCGGCGCGGCGAACATCGCCGACGTCTACCCGCTGGCACCGTTGCAGGAGGGTCTGCTCTTCCACCACCTGCTGGCCCATGGCGGGGACGACGTCTATGTGATGACCCGCGTGCTGGAGTTCGATTCGCGGGAGCGTCTCGACGAATTCGCACGCGGACTGCAGATGATCGTGGACCGGCACGACATCTACCGCACGGCGATCGTGTGGGACGGGCTGCCTGAGCCGGTGCAGGTGGTCTGGCGCCGGGCGGCGTTCCCGGTGGTGGAGCGCCCGCTGCCGACGTCGCAGGTGCCGGTGGGGCCGGTGCCGGCGGACGTGGTGGAGGACCTGGTCACGGCGGTGGGTAACCGGTTCGATCTGGGCCGGGCGCCGTTGATGGATCTGCATGTCGCCGCGGTGGGTGACGGCCGCTGGCTGGCGGTGATGCGGATGCATCACATCGTGCAGGACCACGTTGGTATGGACACGATGCTGGACGAGTTGCGGTTGATCGCCGCGGGTCGGGCCGGTGAGCTGGCCCCGGCGTTGCCGTTCCGCAACTTCGTCGCGCAGGCCCGGGCGGTACCGCGCGCCGAGCACGAACAGTACTTCGCCGAGTTGCTCCGTGACGTCGATGAACCCACCGCCCCGTTCGGGCTGTTGGAGGCACCCGGCGAGGGGGCAGCCTGGGACGTGGCCGTGACCCGGATGCCGGAGGATCTTGTTTCGGAGCTCCGCCGGGTCGCCCGCAGCCTCGGCGTGTCGGCCGCGACCGTCCTGCACGTGACGTGGGCTCGGGTACTCGGCGTGCTGTCCGGTCGTGATGACGTGGTGTTCGGCACGGTGCTGTTCGGCCGGATGAATGCGGGTGAAGGTGCGGACCGGGTGCTCGGCCCATTCCTCAACACCCTGCCGGTCCGGGTACGCACGGCCGGTACGGGCGTCCGCGAGGCGGTCGAGGCGATGCGCACACAGCTGGCAGCCCTGCTCGAGCACGAACACGCCCCGTTGACCGTCGCGCAACAGGCCAGCGGCCTGCCGGGGGACGTACCGCTGTTCAACTCCCTGTTCAACTTCCGGCACATCGCCACAGCGCCAACCGGCGGTGAGCGGGGCGGGGACGAGAAGGCCAGGTCCGAGTCGAACAGCGGCATCCGGAACGTGCTGAGTCGACAGTGGAACACCTACCCGCTCACCCTCTTCGTCAACGAGTTGGGCGACGCCGGGCTGAGTATTGCCGTCCAGGGCGCCGCCCCGGTCGACCCGCATACGGTCGCGGCGTCGCTGTCCATCGTTCTTCACCGGGTGGTGTCGGCTCTGGCGGACACGTTGGACGGCAAGCCCGACATGGATCTCCGTGCGATCGACGTCCTCGACGACGAACACCGGGACCGCGTCCTGCACGTCTGGAACGACACGGTGGGTGTGGTGCCTGGGGAGCGGGTTGTCGATCTGTTCGCCGGGGTGGTGGGTGCTGATCCGGATGCGGTCGCGGTGGTGGCCGATGGGGTGGAGGTGTCGTACGCGGCTCTGGACGCGCGGGCGAACCGGTTGGCGCGTTTGTTGATGCAGCGTGGTGTGGGCGTCGAGTCGGTGGTGGGTCTGTGTCTGCCGCGTGGGGCGGAGATGATCGCGGCGATTCTCGGGGTCTGGAAGGCGGGGGCGGCGTATCTGCCGGTCGATCCGGCGTTGCCGGTGGAGCGGTTGGCGTTCTTGTTCGACGACAGCCGTCCGGTGGTGGTGCTGGGCACCGAGGAGGTCCTCGGTGATCTGCCGGCGGGTCGGGTGCCGTTGGTCGCGGTCGACAGTCCGCTGACGGCGGTGGAACTGTCGATGTTGCCGGACACCGCACCGACGGTTACGCCGGTTGGTGGGGCTGTGGCGTATGTGATGTACACCTCGGGGTCGTCCGGGGCGCCCAAGGGTGTCGCGGTGACCCAGGAGGCGTTGACGAACTATGTGTCGGGTGTGTCGGGGCGGTTGGACTG
>NZ_JADPUN010000390.1 GCF_015690345.1 Plantactinospora alkalitolerans
GCGTAAGATCGTCGGCAGCGTCAGAGGTGTATAAGAGACAGGCCGGAACCCGAGGCGGCGGCGCCAGCACCCGAGGCGGCCGAGCCGCCGGGCCGGTGTGCTTCGGCGTCATCCGGCACGCCGCACCTCCCCGTCGGACGCCTCGAAACGTGCGCCCCGAAGGGCCTGCGGCACGTCCTCGGCGACCGCGCAGGTGACCACGAGCTGGCTGGCGCCGGCGACCAGTTCGGCCAACCGTTCCCGACGCCCACTGTCCAACTCGGCGAAGACGTCGTCAAGAACGAGGACCGGCTCGACCCCGTCGGCGCGGAGCAGGTCGTACGCGGCCAGCCGGAGCGCCAGCGCGAAGGACCAGGACTCGCCGTGGCTCGCGTAGCCCCGCGCCGGCAGCGGGCCCAGGGTGAGGGTCAACTCGTCGCGGTGCGGCCCCACCAGCGTCACGCCACGCTCGATCTCGGACGTCCGCGCCTCGGCCAGCGCGGCGGTCATGGCCGCCTCCAGTGCGGGCCGGTCCGGTGCCGGGTCGACGAGATCGAGCGAGGAACGGTACGTGATCGCCGCCGCGCCCCGTCCCGGTGCCACCGCGTCGTACGCCTTGGACACGTGCGGGCTCAGCGCCGCGACCAGCTCCAACCGACCGGCCAGCAGCTCCGCCCCGTGCCGGACCAGATGGGTGTCCCAGACCGTCAACGTCGACAGCTCAGACTCGGAGTCGGCCGGTTGATCAGGCTCGGTCCGGTTTCGCCGTCCCCGCCCGCTGCCGGTCTTACGGGCCAGATAGGCGGTACGCAGCAGCGCGTTGCGCTGTTTCACCACCCGCTCGTAGTCCGACCGTACGGCCGCGTACCTGGGCATCCGGATGACCAGCAGGTCATCGAGATAGCGTCGCCGCTCAGCCGGATCGCCCCGGACCAGCTCCAGGTCCTCCGGAGCGAAGAGCACCAGCCGCAGCGCGCCGAGCACGTCCCGGGCCCGCCGAGCCGGCGAGCGGTTCAGCCGGGCCCGGTTCGCCCGACCCGGAGCGATCTCCAGCTCGACCAGCAGCTCCCGCTGGTCGTGCACGATCGCGCACCGGATCACCGCGGTCGCCGCACCGGCCCGGACCAGTGGCGCGTCGGTGGCGACCCGGTGGCTGGACAGCGTCGCCACGTAGCCGAGCGCCTCGGCGAGATTCGTCTTGCCGACCCCGTTGGGGCCGACGAGCACGTTCCCGCCCGGCTCCAGATCGACCCCGACCCGCTCGTACGAGCGGAAGTCGACCAGTTCGAGCCGGCGGACGTACACCGTGCTTAGTTCTTGTGGACGGCGTGTCCGCCGAACTGCTGACGCAGCGCGGAGACGGCCTTCATCGCGGGCGAGTCGTCCTGTCGGGACACGAACCGGGCGAAGAGGGAGGCGGTGATGACGTTCAGCGGCACGCCGAGCCGGACCGCCTCGTCGACCGTCCACCGGCCCTCGCCGGTGTCCTCGGTGTAGCCGCTCAGGTCGGCCAGCTCCGGGTCCTCGTCGAGCGCCCGGTCCAGCAGGTCGAGCAGCCAGGAGCGGACCACGGTGCCCTCGCGCCAGGACTTGAACACGCCCGGCACGTCGGTCACCAGTTCGGAGGCGGCCAGCAGCTCGTAACCCTCGGCGTAGGCGTGCATCAGGCCGTACTCGATGCCGTTGTGCACCATCTTGGCGTAGTGCCCGGCGCCGACCGGCCCGGCGTGCACGAAGCCGAACTCGCCCTCCGGCCTGAGCGCATCGAAGATCGGCATCAACCGTTCGACGTGCTGCTCGGCGCCGCCGACCATCAGGCCGTAGCCGTTCTCCCGGCCCCAGATCCCGCCGGAGACCCCGACGTCGACGTAGCCGATGCCGTGCCGGTCGAGCTTCTCCGCCCGGGGCAGGTCGTCGCTGAACCGCGAGTTCCCGCCGTCGATGACGATGTCTCCGGGGGAGAGCACCTCGATCAGGCCGTCCGCCGTGGCCTCGGTGTACTGCGCCGGAACCATCAGCCAGACGGCCCGGGGCGCGGCCAACCGCTCCGCCAGCTCCGCCAGGCTGGCGACGTCGCTGAGGCCGGGATTCTGATCGAACCCGATCACCTCATGCCCGGCGGCGCGCAGCCGCTCGCGCATGTTGCCGCCCATCCGGCCGAGACCTACCAGGCCGAGCTGCATGAACTTTCCCTTCGGAACCGTGCGATCAGCGGGTGACCCGGATCGGCATAATCAGGTATCGATAGCCAGGAATGACCTCGCCGTCCTCGCCGGAGGGCGAGATGACGGCGGGCTTGAACGCGTCGACGAAGGAGAACACCGCCAGCGCGGATCCGAGATTCTGCAGACCGTCGATCAGGTACTGAGGGTTGAAGCCGATGGTCAGGGGTTCGCCGGTGAAGGTGGCGTCCATCGCCTCGCTCGCCCGGGCCTCCTCGGTGCTGCCGGCCTCGACGACCAGGCCGTCGGAGCTGAAGTTCAGCAGCACCGGCGTGGTCCGTCCGCCGACCAGCGACACCCGCTTCACGACCTCGATGAGCGCGGCGACCGAGACCCGGGCCTCGGCGTTGTGGCTGGCGGGAAAGAGCGATCGCACCGGCGGGTAGTTGGCGCCGTCCAGCAGTCGGCTGGTGGTCCGACGGGTGCCACCGGCAAAGCCGATCAGCCCCTCCCCGGCGGCACCCTGGGCCAGGGCCATGGTGACGTCGCCACCGAGCGGCCCCAGGGCCTTGGCGGTGTCGTGCAGGGTCCGGGCCGGCACCAGCGCGTTGATGCTGACCTCCGGGTCGTCCGGGCGCCACTCGATCTCCCGCAGGGCGAGGCGGTAGCGGTCGGTCGCCAGCATCGACAGCGTCGAGCCGTTCAGCTCGATCCGTACCCCGGTCATCATCGGCAGCGTCTCGTCCCGGCCGGCGGCGATCGCGACCTGGCCGACCGCGGCGGCGAAGGTCGCGGCGTCGATCGTGCCGGCGCTGCCGGGCATCTCGGGAAGCGTCGGGTAGTCCTCGACCGGCATCGTCGGCAGGGTGAACCGGGCGCTGCCGCAGACCAGCTCCAGGTGGGCACCGGCGGCGGCGATGTCGACCGGTTTCGCCGGCAACGCCTTGGTGATCTCCGCCAGCAGCCGGCCGGACACCAGCGCGGCACCCTCGGCCTCGCTCTGGACGTCGACGGTCACCTGGCTGGAGACCTCGTAGTCGAACCCGGAGACGTGCAGGCCACCCTCGGCGACCCGGAGCAGCACTCCGGCGAGCACCGGGACCGAGGGACGGTTGGGCAGACTCTTCGCGGTCCACGCCACGGCGTCGGCGAGCGCGTCGCGCTCCACGCGGAACTTCATGCCATGCCTCCGGATCGACGTCAGCGACAACTGTCTCATGCCGGCGGCAGCCTTCCGGCCCCGCCAACCGTGCGGGTCTTCATCGCACCTTAGGGCCCAGCCGCATCGGCTGTGCGTCCGACCCCGGTACTTCGGCAGATCTTGACCGATCGGTACGACAAGTCAAACGGATCCACAGCATGCCCAACGCTGATGATTGGTTTTTGTTCTTTAGAAGAGATATCTCAATCGTCTTCATCGGTGCTGTGCAAACTGTGGAGAGGCAAGGTCTGCCCTGGTCAGGAGCTTATCCACCGGTGTGCGGGGTGTGGACAACCGCCCCGAAAACCGGGTCGACCGTCCACAGCCGGTCGGGCCGTCGAGGTTTTCCACCGTTGTCCACCGGTCGTCCACCGGGTTACCCACGGCCTTTTCCCCATCTGTGGGCACAGCCGGTCGGACATCGACAAGCACTGTCCCCAGAACCTTCAACAGCCCGTGCACAGCCGGCCGAACGCGGTGGACAATCAGGTGACTCTGAGTGACTGTCCACAACACTTTCCCCAACACTTGTCCACAGCTTGTGGGTTCGCTTCCCGAAGGTCGGTCCCGGTTATCCACCGATGGTGGACAACCGGCTGTGGACGAGCTGTGTACGACGAAGGCCGGGCCCGGACCGGACGGTCCGAACCCGGCCTCGGCCGGCGTGGATGTGCTCAGGTGATCTGCTTGATCCGGTTGGTCAGCTCGGCGATCTGGTTGTAGAGCGAGCGTCGTTCCGCCATCTGCTGCCTGATTTTCCGGTCGGCGTGCATCACCGTCGTGTGGTCCCGACCGCCGAACGCCTGGCCGATCCGGGGCAACGACAGGTCGGTCAGCTCGCGGCACAGGTACATCGCCACCTGTCGGGCGTTCACCAGCACCCGGGACCTCGACTGGCCCCGCAGGTCCTCCAGGCTGACGCCGAAGTAGTCCGCCGTGGCGACCATGATCTGGTCCGAGTTGATCTCCGGCCCGGAGCCGTCCGGAATGAAGTCCCTGAGCACCTCCTCGGCCAGCGACAACTCCACCGGAGACCGGGTCAGCGACGCGAACGCGGTGACCCGGATGAGCGCGCCCTCCAGTTCCCGGATCGAGTTGGAGATCCGCGAGGCGATGAACTCCAGTACGTCCGGCGGGGCGAAGAGGCGCTCCTGGGCCGCCTTCTTCTGCAGGATCGCGATCCGCGTCTCCAGGTCGGGAGGCTGGATGTCGGCCAGCAGACCCCACTCGAATCGGGTGCGCAGCCGATCCTCCAGCGTCGCGAGATCCTTCGGCTTGCGGTCCGAGGTGATCACGATCTGCTTGTTGGCGTTGTGCAGGGTGTTGAAGGTGTGGAAGAACTCCTCCTGGGTCCGTTCCCGGTTCTCCAGGAACTGGATGTCGTCGATCAGGAGGATGTCCACGTCCCGGTAGCGACGCTGGAACGCGCTCGTCTTGTCGTCCCGGAGCGAGTTGATGAAGTCGTTGGTGAACTCCTCGGTCGAGACGTACCGGACCGAGCGGGCGTTGCCCAGCGTCGTGGCGTAGTGGCCGATCGCGTGCAGCAGGTGGGTCTTGCCCAGCCCGGAGCTGCCGTAGATGAACAGCGGGTTGTACGCCTTGGCGGGCGACTCGGCGACGGCCACCGACGCGGCATGGGCGAACCGGTTGGACGAGCCGATGACGAAGGTCTCGAACATGTACTTGGGATTCAGCCGGTTGCCGCCGACATCCCCGGCCC
>NZ_JADPUN010000189.1 GCF_015690345.1 Plantactinospora alkalitolerans
GCCACGCTTCCGGTCGCGCCGCCCGCCGTGCACGGCCACGCTTCCGGTCGCGCCGCCCGCCGTGCACGGCCACGCCTGCACGCGGGGGCGCGGGTACGCTTCCCTGGTGCACAGGGCGGACGAACCGCGTGCCACGGGTGAGGCCCGGGACGACGACCGAATTGTCGAGTTGACCGACGATCATCGGGTGCTGCCCGACCAGTCCGTGGACGACACCGACCGGGGCTGGGGCGAATTGTCGGACTCCAACGACGACCGGTTGCTGGCCGAGCGTCCGCCACACTGGGACTGACGGATCCTCCGGACCGGGACGGACGCGCGGATTTCGCCCGGTCGTGGATGTCCGGGCCGACGGCACTTCCTAGGGCCGGACGATGATCGCGAAACGGGTGGGCTCCGGCATGCCGACCGCCCGGTGCGCCTGGTCGGGGCTGAGCGCCAGGTAGATCGCACTGGCCGCGCCCTCGTCGGGACCAGCCTCCAGCACGTCGAGCACCAGCACCCGGGCCGCCAGCACCGTGGACCTCGGAGCCCCGCCCACCCGATCGCCACCGGGCACCGCCAGCAGATCCACCCGGGCTCCCGGCCGGGCCACCGTCAACGCGGCCGGCTCGGCGAGCCGGATCGGGACACCGACCGCCCCGGCCGGCACCGGTAACGACCCTCCGCCGGTTCCGGGCGGGACGCCGGACGCGCCGGCCCTGGCTGCGGGTCCACCGGACGCGCCGGCCCTGGTCGCGGGCCCGCCGGACCCCGACGTCGTACCCGCCGGGGTCGGCACCGAGGAGCCTCCGGCGGATCGCTCCGCGATGGCCGGATCGGGGCAGGACGACGAGGGCTGACGCAGGTAGAGCAGGCCGAGCGCGAGCGTCAGCAGGGCGGCGACCAACGCCCAGCGCAGGGTCGAACCGCCGCTCGGTCGTACCGGCCAGCGGCGCGGTGCCAGTGTGCCGTCGCGGCGGGCGGGCGTACGGTCGTGCGGCATGGCGAGCCTCCCGGGGCCGACGACGCCAGCACCCGGGGGCGCCGTCCGATGCGCAGGAGGCTAGGCGAGGGCCGGGCCGGACGGTGGACGCGAGCCAGCCGCCTGTGGATAACCCGGGGCCCTGTGGATAACCGTGCCGCAGCCGGGGTCAGTTGGCGCTGGTCGAGGACGACGAGGTTGACGAGGTCGACGTCGTCGACTTGCTGGCGGATCCGTTGGTACCGGTCGAGCCGTTGGCCGAGCCGGATCCCGTGCCGCTGTCGCCGCTGCCCCCACCGGAGGTCGAGCCGGAGCCGCCGCCGCTCGACGGGTTGGCGTCGCCGCTGCCTCCGGAGGTGCCCTTGGCGGAGTCGGACTTCGCCGCCGCGGAGCCGCCGGTGCCGCCCTCCGAGCCGTTGGCCCGGGAGTCGGTCCGGTAGAAGCCGGAGCCCTTGAACACGATGCCGACCGAGTTGAACAACTTGCGCAGCCGGCCCTCGCACGCCGGGCACTCGGCCAGCGGCTCGTCGGTGAAGGACTGCACCGCCTCGAGCTGGTGGCCGCACTCGGTGCAGGCGTACTGGTAGGTGGGCACGTATCCCTCCGGATCTTGCAAGCCTGTTGGCACTCGACGTATCCGAGTGCCAATGGTGCGGCATCGTACCCGCTTTCGTCCAGCGAAAGTGTCGGGGCTGACCCTGGCCGAGTGTCAGCGCGGGACGGAGTTCAGCCGGAGATCAGCAGTTGGAACCCGCCGGACGGGGTGATCACGGAACGGACCGGACGATCATGAAGTCCGCGCGGAACGGAGTCGATCACTTCGCCGTCGTACAGCAGCGCCACGGTCAGCGCGTTCTCGTCGGTCCGGGCCAGCGCCCGGTCGTACGAGCCACCGCCCCGGCCCAGCCGCAGACCGGTGTGATCCACGGCCACCGCCGGCACCACGATCAGCTCGGCGGTGCCGACGGCGGCCGGACCGAGCCGCTCGGCGGCCGGCTCCCGCAGTCCCCGCCCGGCCGCGACCAGGGAGGCCGGCCCACCGTACGGCGCCCAGTCCAGATCGAGATCCGGGCAGAGTACGGGCAGCAGGAACTGCCCACCGGGCCCGAGCGCCCCGGCCAACGCGTCCGGCAGGTCCGGCCCGCCGGGTTCGGAGCCGACCGGGACGTAACCGGTGATCCGGGCCGGTCGTACCCGCCGGACCAGGGCGATCAACTCGGCCTGGATCCGCCCGGCCGCGACCCTGCGTACCTGCGGTGACAGCGCCCGGCGGCGGGCGAGCATCCGGACCCGGAGCGCGGCCTTGGCCGGACCAGTACCTTCATCCGAAAAATCCGGCACGTAACACTCCTGCCGTGACTCCGGTTAACCAATTCGGTTGGGTCAGCATCGCAGCATCGGGTGCGGAGCTTCCGGGGGGATGAGTGACGCTGCGCGGACGCTTGACCACAGCTTTCCTCGCCGTGGTGCTCGGACCGGTCCTGCTCGGCGCCTTCTTCGTCGCCGGCACGGTGGCGACGATCAGCCGCCACCAGTCCGAGGACCGCCTCAATCTCGCCGCCGGCACGGTCCGGACCTCGATCAGCGCACTCTGTCAACAGTTGCACGCCACGGCCGGTGCCGTCGCCCTGCTCGCCGATCCCGGAAGTCGGGTCGACGCGGCGACCGAGGTGGTGGCACGCGGACTGGCCGGCGCCGTCCTGATCACCAATCCCGCCGGGGTCGCGGCGTTCGTCACTCCGGGGGCGCCGCCCCGGCCGTGGGTGTCGTGCGCGGGTCCGGCCGCCACCGACGCCGCGCTGCGTGCTCTCGCCGTGCGGGTGGAACTCCGGGACCGGCTCGGTGCGGTGGTCGGCGCGGTGTGGGCCGCCCAGGTCCTGGACGACGCCTTCGTCCGGCGGCTCGCCGCGGCCAGCGGTACCGCGGTGACGCTGATGCGGGGCGGGCCCGATCCGGTCGGGACCGCGCCGGGGGACGGGCCGCTGCCGCACAGCCCGCCGCACAGCGCACCGCCGCCGGTCGTCGGAATGCCGCCGGTCATCGGTGTGCCGCCGGTCCTCGGAGCACCCTCCGCCGCGCCGCCCGCCGCCGGCCCCCCGTCCGATAGGTCGTCGGGTACGTCGTCGTCCGACCCGCCGTCGGGTGCGGGCCACCCGTCCGGAGCCGTCCCCCCGGCGGATGCCGGTTCCGCGGGCGTCGAGTCACCGGAGACGTCGCCGGAAACGTCACCGGATACGTCGCCGGGGATGTCGCCGGAGGTGGAGTCGCAGAGCACCGAGTCGGCCAGCGCCCGGGCCGGAGTGCTCGAAGCCGCGCGACGGATCTCCGGAGACAAGGTCGTCCGGGCCGAGTGCGGCCGGTACGTCCGGCGGGTCGGCCCGTCGCCCGGCCAGCCGCTGCCGCTGGTGCTGTCGGTACCCCGCGACCCGCCGACGGCCCGGTACGGGTCTCTCGGTATCGGCGTGCTGCTCGCCGGGGCTCTCGCGGCGCTTGCCGCCTGGCGGCTGGCCCGCTCGACCACCCGACCACTGGCCGAACTCGCCCGGGCGGCCGATCGGGTCGCCGACGGCGACCTGGCGGCCCGGGTGCCGGTCCGGGCGCCCGACGAGGTCGGTCGGCTCGCCGACAGCTTCAACCGGATGACCCGGGACACCCAGTCCTATCTGCGGGCGCTGGTGATCAGCCGGCACCAGTTGCGCGACCAGCTCAGCGTGCTGGGTGACACGCTGGCCAGCACCCACGACCTACACCGGATCCTCCAGGTGATCCTGCGGACCGCGATGGCGGCCACCGGTGCCCGGGCCGGGGTGGTGCTGCTGCTCGACCCCGGTACGGGGATCCTGGTGAGCCAGTGCGCCGAAGGGCTGGACGGTGGCGAGCCGGGTCAGGGCCGTTCCACCGGAGACGAACGGCCGGGCCAGCCCGGTCCGCCGGAGCTGAGGGTTCCCCTCGGCGGTGGGCTGCTGGGCACGGTGGCGGCGACCAGGGAGCCCCGCCGGGGGAGGCTGGACCGGGACGGGCCGCCGCTGTACGCGCACGAACCCCACTGCCGGACGTACGTCGCGGTGCCGTTCTCGGCCTCCGCGCCGGTCAACCCGGCGTTGTCGCCACCGTCGGGTACCGGTGGCGGAACCCTGCCGCTGCGTCCCGCCACCGCTGCCCCCTGGTCGGCCGGAGCGCTCGGATCGGGTGCGTGGTACGCGGGGATGGCCGGCAGCCTGGGCGCCGGACCGGGCGACCCGCAGTCCGCCATCGGGGTGCTCGCCCTCTACGACCGGCTCGGGTCGGACGAGTTCGACGACGCCGACCTGGTCACCCTGGGTACCTTCGCGGGCCACGCCGCGGTGGCGGTGGACAACGTGCGGGTGCACGAGGAGGCTCAGCGGCTGTCGCTGACCGACCCGCTGACCGGGCTCTGGAACTACCGCTATCTCAAGGAGTCGATCCGGCGGGAGATCGAGCGGGCCAGCCGGTTCGGCCGGATGCTCAGCGTGCTCGCTCTCGACCTCGATCGATTCAAGGAGGTCAACGACACGTACGGACACGCGGCGGGGGACGCGGTGCTGGCCGAGTTCGCCGCGCGGATACGTGGCGCGATGCGGGAGGTCGATCTCGCCTTCCGGCAGGGGGGCGAGGAGTTCGTGGTGCTGCTTCCGGAGACGGACGCCCGGGGTGCGGCGACGGTCGCCGAACGGCTGGGCGCGGCCGTCCGGGAGACGCCGATCGCGATCCGGCCCCGCCCCGGGGTGCTCGCTCCGGTCCGGGCGCTGGTCTCGGTCACCGTCTCGGTCGGCGTCGCCGTCTATCCCGACCACGCCGCCACCGGTCCCCAGTTGCTGGCCGCGGCGGACGAGGCGCTCTACGCGGCCAAGGCGGCGGGCCGGGACACCTACCGGCTGGCCACGGCGGGCGGCAGACCGGTGTCGGAGGAGATCCCGGTACGGGTCGGCGCCGCGTCGCCGGACGACGGGCTGCCCAGGGCGGGTGACGGCTCGGCCCGGCGAGCGGATGCGGAGCGGGGTC
>NZ_JADPUN010000407.1 GCF_015690345.1 Plantactinospora alkalitolerans
CCATGGCTGGCCCACCCACACCACCCGCCTCTCCCGCATCCTCTACCGCTACCTCGCCGGCGGCCACAACAGCGACGCCGTCACCGTCCACAGCCACGCTCACCACGCGGCCAGGCACACCGGTGACATCACCGAACAGGCCCACGCCCTGACCGACCTCGGCGTCGCCCACCTCTGGGTCGGCCGGTACCAGATCGCCGCCGAACACTTCACGGAGGCCCTGCACCTGTTCAGGCGGGCCGGCGACGGGTCCGGGCAGGCCCGAACCCAGACCAACCTCGGCGTCGCCGAACAGCGGCTGGGGCACTACCGCGAGGCCGCCGCCCACTTCGCGCACGCCCGGACCCTGCACCTGCGGGCCGGCGACCAGGTCAGCCAGGCCCGCACACTGACCAACCTCGGCGACGTCGAACAGCGGCTGGGGCACTACCGCAAAGCGGCCAAGCACCTTCGACAGGCGCTCACCCTGTACCGACAGACCGGAGACCGGACCGGCGAGGCGGTGTCGCTGGCCAACCTCGCGGAGGTCGACACGAGGTCGGGCCGGTACGGGGCCGCCGCCGCACACCTCGCCCAGGCGCTCACCCTGTTCCGCCAGGCCGGTCACCGCAACGGTGAAGCCTGGACCCTGGACGGCCTGGGCACGCTGCACACCGGTCTCGGACAGTTCACCAGGGCCGCCGAGTATCACCAGCATGCCCTGACGATCCTGCGGGTGACCGGCGACCGACACGGCGAAGCATGGGCGCTGAACGGCCTCGGCGAGACCGAGCTCGCCGCCGGCCACCCCGCAGACGCGCTCACCCAGCACACCGCCGCCCACGCCATCGCCGCCGATATCGGCGCCCGGGACCAGCAGGCCCGCGCCCACGCCGGGCTCGCCAACGCATACCGCGCCCTTGACCACCCCCACCAGGCCCAGGATCACTACCACCACGCCTTGGCCCTCTACACCGACCTCGGCACTCCCGAAGCCGATCAGATCCGAGCCTGCCTCGCCGCCCTCGACAACGCCGGCATCCGCACCTGAGCGAGATCCCCGGGGATGCCCGGTCGGTGGCTCCCACCCCCGGGGCTCTCGCGTGTTACGGAGGTGGTCCCGTTAGTTGCCGGGCCTGGGACATCCCGCCGCTCCGGGTACGCATATCGGTGTCGGACAGGTGGGATGCGTGGTCGAAGGTACGCAGGGAATGGGTAGTTGCTTGGGGTTGGCGTCCACCACGGGTGCGCGAAGTCCAACATAGACGGTTGTGGCGTTGGCGCCGAGCACCGCGACGTCCAGGGAGCACGTGTCAAGCCACAGCGGGTCGACGCCCCGCGCGACGCAGAAGTTCCGCGCCTGCTGACGGACATCCGTACCGAGGTTGCCGGCATAGAACGGCGCTGTCGGGTTGCCCACGCCGACGGTGTCGCAGGGACGCAGCAGTGTGGCGGTGGGGCTGACCCGCCAGCTGTTGCCGAACACCTGGTAGAGGTCGACGAAGGAAAGCGGGACGAGCATGGGGGTGCCGTCGCTGGTTTCGAGATAGTGGGGGTCACCGTTGTGGTTGCCCAGCAGGCCACGCGCCGCCGCCGTCTCAGGCCCGAGGCCGATGCCCAGGTCGATGTACGGGACGTTGCCGTTGACGGCGGTGACGCGGACGCTGTTGCCGGACGGGTCTCTGAAGGTGTAGACGTTGTTGACGCGGTCGATCGTCACTCCGGTGGGAAGCAGCAGTGCCTCGCCGGAGGGCAGGCTGGTGTTCGCCCCGTTCACCACCAGGCGCGTCCCGCCGCACACCGCCAGCCTGGAGTTGCCCATCCTCACGCCGACTGACTTGTCGACCGACGTGTTGGGCCAGTTCGGGGCACCGGACTCCTTGCGTGTCTGCACCTCGAACGTGGAACCGGCCCGTGCCTCGACGAAATCACCCGTAGCCTGGAAGTCGTAGAACGTACCGGCGAAGGTGTACTGGTGGGTGTCGCCGACAGCCACGGCGACAGCGCAGGCTACCGACGCCGGACCCTGGCGCGACTCGTTGATGATGAGGGCTGGTGCCGGGGACGTGGCGACCGGGCCCGGAGGTCCGAAGTTGAGGTTGTTCCTCTCCTTGCTGAAGCCGAAGTCCCGGCACTTGGGCTTGGCGGGGCTGCCGTCCACTATCGTGGTGCGGAGGTTGAAACTCGCCTGCTGGTTGAAGGTTGCGGTGGATCCCTCGCCATAGCCGAACACGTTGAACTCGACCTGCGTCCATCCCGGGTCCGGCTCGCCCGGCTCCGGCGGCAGGACGTGGAGGATGTCCACACCACTCGCCGAATAGATGTTCCTGTCCCCATTGTTGAACCTGACCTTGTCGACGACCTCCCCGTCAACCGTTTCCGTCGAGGCCTCCAGCCGGAAGCTTTCCTTGTCAATGTTCACGATCGGGACGTACGGGAGCTCCCCCGCGTTGCGTTTCAGCGAGCAGTGGATCTCACCGTCGTCCGGGACCTCCTCCCAACCCGTAGGGCAGGTCTGGCCCTGGCTCGTGTCCGGGTTGTAATGCAGCAACCAGTACTCGACGTAGAGCCTGCTGGGACCTGCAGGCGGATTCTCGGCGTCCTGCTTACTGCCGTCGTTGGCGAAGACGAACTGCTTCCAGCCCCAGCACCCCGCGGGGGCCGGTGAATCGCCGCACTCCTCGACCCTGAGGTAGTTGGTGTTGAGCTGGAGCGAGTAGCTGTTCGCCATCACCGGCCCGCTGGGCGGTTCTCCAGGCTGGGCTCTGGGCGGGACGGAATCCACGCGTAGTGCCTGTGGGAGATGGACCTCTTCGAACGTGCCGTACGCGTGAGTGATGGGACCGGCGCCCGGAGGCCTCTCCGTCACGACGCTGATCCCGCCACCCACGTCCCGCCGCGCGGCCGGTACATGTTTCGGGGACATCGGGACCGACGGCGGGTCCACACAGGCGGTCTCCCACCACATCACCGCGGGATAGGCCCCGGTGAAGCACCCGTGCGCCGATGGCTGCGATGCCTCGACCATCCTAGAATGCCAGGCTTTGAGCTCTTCCTGAGTGCCGGACGGCTCTCCCTCTCCGCCGATGCGGGGCGCCATCGTCAGCAGGACCGCCGCGGTCGTGATGCCTATCAGACCGAGCCGTGCTCGATGTCTACGCGGTAGCAGCCTCATCATCGATTCCTCCCAGAGCATGTGAACCACCTGGCGTCCGCCCCGTGGCGGGCCTTGGTGATGAGAGTCGCGTGGCGGCAGGCCGGGTGGGGAAATCCCATACGAACCCATACCTGCCTCGACGCGGCGCTGGTCCACGGCCGAGGTCGAGGAGTTGCGCCGGAGTTGGCGTCTACCGCAGCCCGCCACGTCGATGGCCCGACCATCGACGTGGCGGTGACTGGCGAGGAACACGCCGTCTTTCGACGTGAAGACACTCACGGCCCTGTTGCGCACCGCCCAGGAGGGCCTGACGAACGGCCGCAGCACGGCAGCCCGACTCGGGTGCGACTCACGGCCAGACTCGCTTCGCGGGAGGCGCGGCTCACCGTCGGCAACCACGGCAGCGAAGTTCCACCTGGCCGTCACGCCGGACGGCGGCGGCCGCGTCTGTGGGATGCGACGTCGTCCTACGCGATCAGGAGAAGACTTCCTCTCCTGTCTGCAGTTGGCGGACCACCTGGCGGTAGTCCGCGACCAGTCGTGAAATGTGGTAGCGACGTGCCACCTCGGCTGCCGCCTGGGCGCCGAGCCGGCGGCAAAGGTCACGATCGACGAGCAGGCGGCGTACGGCGGCGGCCACGCCCGCGTAATCGGTCGGGTCGACGAGCAACCCGGTTTCCCCGTCGACCACCTGCAGGGCCAGGCCGCCGACCGCCGACGCCACCACCGGACGATACTTGTGCATGGCTTCGGTGACGGTCAGGCCGAAGCCCTCCTCAAGGCTCTTCTGCAGCACCACGTCGGCCCGCCGTTGCAGGGCGTTAATAAGCAGGGCGTTCCGCTCGGGATCCCGCATCGACAGGTTCACCAGATGCACCCGCCGCCGCTCGGGCTCAGGCAGATCGCGGTACGCGGCGCGGACCTCCGCCAAGACCACGACTCCCTCCGGATCGTCCGTCACCTCATACGGATCCGGCCCGGCCAACACCAGGTGGACGTCCTGCGGCAGGCCAGGCAGGCAGCGCAGCACTCCAATCATGTCCTTCAGCGGGTCCCACCGCGACACCTGCAGCACGATCGGCGCATTCGGCGGCACCGGCCCGACCTGGTCAAGCGTGGCGGACAAGTCGTCTCCGGCCGCCGGTCCGACCAGCCCGATCCCGCCAAGCAGCGCGTCGACCTCGGCGGCGGTAAGCGGCCGGTTCTTCGGCGAGTCGGGGTCGATCGCCGGGGCGACGACGTGCCGTCGCCGGGCGAACCTCGGCGGACCGAACTCGGGTCGGGTGGCCAGCACGACGTCCACGTCATCGAATTCGGGGGCGAGAAACCGCCACACGTAATCCGGCTTGGTTGCTGACCTGTCGGTCGTGCCGATGTGGCAGTGCCATACGACTCGGATCCCGCGCGCGGCCAGCATGGGGGCCATCCCCAGCGTCTGCGGGTCGTGCAGGGCGACGGTGTCACCCTCCCGTAGCTGCCCGGCAAGCCAGAGGCCCTGCGGCCGTAGCACCGACCGGTACAGCGTCCCTGCGTCGACACCGGCCAGCGGTGTGGGATCCCCCTTCCCGTGCAGCAGGTGGTGCAGGGTCTTGGTCAGGGCGAAGAACTCCGGATTGCCAGAGACCACAGCCCACCCGACTGCGGTGCCGTCGTCGTTCTGTGCCGGGATGAGCCGGTGGAGCAACTCGGCGACCCCACCGCCGGTCGAGGTGGTGTTGACGTGGACCAGCAGCGGACGGTCGTAACTCACGGGCTGCCGAACCCAACGGGGAACCGGTACAGCGGTCACCGCATACGCCTCTTACTCATAGCGATTCTTCCCTTCGTCGTCGGATCGGGTAACCACCGGCAGGCAGGACCCAGAATGCGTCGCCGAGGAGGCCGGGGCGGATGGTGCGGCGAACCGCCAGCCGAACCGATCGGCGAAGTTCGGTAAGACATCCGAATGCCGTGAGGCATGCGACATTAACCTGGGATAGGCGAGGAGTGCCTGAGCTGACCGTCGACGCGTACGCGGTTGCTCAGGGGCGGTAGTCCGCGCATCGCTGAACTACCCAGGTCGAAATCAATAGACCGATCTCGATATATTCCGTTAGCCTACGCTGTCAGATGACAAACCGCAACGGGCTACTGCGGCAACGACCACTGCCTGATGTCGGGCAATCCCGCGGGAGAGCGGCAATGAATTGCCCTATATCAAGCCGCCGTTTGTCGATCTTGGTTTAGTATCTGCTGGAATGCTCGGTTCCGGTCAGGGTCGTACGGGGTGTCGGTAGTCCAGCACTTCCAGACCGGCCGGCACCCTGATCGGCCTGAAGCAGCCGGCGTAGCCGGCGGGTCGACCAGCTTGAGCACCGTACGCCCGGCGATCGCGGCAGGGATGAACCAACCCGGTACATCGACCAGCTCCGCCACCTGCCGCGGGCCTCCTCGATCCCTTGGCCCCATGGTGGGAACCGGAACCCGGCGAACGCAAACCGGGCGGGTCCTCCATCGAGCGGCGGGGCTGTGCCCTGACTGCCCTACCTGCACCATCAGGCAAACGCGCCGTTGTCAGAATATTGGAGGTTCGTGACACGGTGGTGGCCTCAGCCGGGAATGACGCCGGGCCGTCCGTTCTCCACGACGAAGGACGCGGAGGTCCGCACCGGCGACTCGCGCCGCTCGATGGTCTCCACCACCCGCACATCCGTACGCCAGGAGTCCGGCCGGACGTCGCAACGCAGGTAGCCGCGACCGAGGCCGTCGAAGTAGCGCACGTGCGGGTTCAGGATCGGGTTGGCCTGCTTGATCGGCGCGTCGAACGCGGCCGGGAAGTCGGAGCTGATCGACGTACCGACGAACTCCGTGGCGACGGTCGGCGACGCCGGGTCGTCGAAGTCGAGCTTCAGGTCACTGATCCAGGTCGAGTGGATGTCACCGGCCAGCACCACGGGGTTGGCGACCCGCGCGTCGGACAGCAGCCGCAGGAGCCGGTCGCGCTGCGGCAGGTAACCGTCCCACTGGTCGAGGTTGACCACGGAGGGCGGCACTGGTCCGGTCGGGTTCGGGAATCGGACCCGGCTCATCATGACCTGCTGCGCGATCACGTTCCACCGGGCGTACGAGTGCACCAGTCCCTGTGTGAGCCATCGCTCCTGGGCGTCGCCGGTCAGCGTACCGGTGACATTGTCGCGGCCCGGCTGCTCCGGACCCAGATCGCCCGTGCCGGGCTGGTCGGTGCGGTACTGGCGGGTGTCGAGCACGCTGACCCGGGCGAGCCGGCCGAAGTCGAACCGGCGGTAGATGCGCAGGCCGTCGCTGCCGGGGCGCAGGTGCGCCCGGATCGGCATGTGCTCGTAGTACGCCTGGTACGCGGCCGCCCGCTGCCGGGCGAACTCGTACGGGTTCTGGTGGGCAGGGCCGCCGTCCAACTCGTCGACCAGATCGGCGTAGCCGTTCTCGGTCTCGTGGTCGTCCCAGGTCACCACGAACGCGGCGGCGGCGTGCGCGGCGCGCAGCGCGGGGTCGCTCTTGTACTGGGCGTGCCGGTTCCGATAGTCGTCGAGGGTGCGCAACTGGTCGAGGCCGAGAGTCTGCGGCGCGACATGGGCCCGGTCCGGAAACCGGCTGTTCGGGTCGTACTCGTAGATATAGTCGCCGAGGTGGAGCACCACGTCGAGGTCCTCGTCGGCCAGCGCCCAGTACGCCGGCCAGTAGCCGTTCTGGAGGTCCTGGCAGCTTGCCACAGCGAAGCGCAACCGGTCCGGCCGCGAGAACGGGTGCGGAGCGGTCCGGGTACGGCCGACCGGGCTGACCTGCCCGGCCACACGGAAGCGGTAGAAGTATTCCCGCCCCGGTTCCAACCCCCGCACGTCCACATGCACGGAGTGGGCGAGCCGCGGGTCGGCCACCGCGACGCCGGAACGCTCCACCCGACGGAACCGCTCGTCCCGGGCGACCTGCCAGCCGACAGGCACCGGACGGCCGGACCAGGCCGCGTACCGGTCCCGGATCAGCCGTGTCCAGAGGACCACACCGTCCGGCAGCGGGTCGCCGCTTGCCACACCCAACAGGAACGGCGCCGTGGTGTCGGCGCCGTGGGCGGGCCTCGCCCGTTGCGCGGCCACCGCGAGCACGGTCGTGCCAGCGGCCGTGGCCGCCCCGGTCAACACCTGCCGACGGTTCACCAGAAGAGCCACGGCGTGGAGTGTGACAGTTCGATCCGACCGGCACGACAACATGAACGTAAATCTCCGTTCACCGCGAATTGCCACGGGCCGCACACCGGTCGTGGAGAACATCGGCACCACCCCGCCCGAGTGCTCGTCGCTGGGCGCGGCGTTGCCGACGTACCTGCCGGACGGTGCCGGCGGGCGGTGCGCCGGATATAGAGGACTCGCAGTCCATCGGTGGCCATCCGAGTGTCTGGACCGGACAGTCACAAGCGACGAGCCGCAAGCATGGTCAACGAGCCGGTCGATGTCATCGTCGCTGAGACTCTCTAGCGGCGGGAAGCGATCGAGCAGTGCGTCGTAGAACCGGACCACGGCGGGAACGTCGCCTGACCAGCACGGACGCGATTCTCGGCACCCGCGGGGTCACCCAGGCCGCCCGGAACCTCGCGATGGACCTCGAAGACACCGGATGCGATCAACGCCGCCGACGCCGCCGAGCGTCACGCCCAGTACGAAGACGGCGGTCAGGTACAGGGCAGCCTTTCGTCGTTCCCAGGCCCCCGCAGGCCCGCTCCCGTCATCGGCGCCCAGACGGTCATCAGGCACATCCAGGTCGATGACTCCGTGACGCGCCGTCATGACGACAGCCTGGAGGGCCGGGATCCTTCAACGCTCCCGCTGGACGGGCCTGCGGGGACCCACGTCGGGTACCTCGGCGAGCGGTACCCCGGATGGATATTCGGCGACGGATCCGCACTCGAGTAGTCGTCATCTGCGGCAGCGACCGACACGCGGGTACGGCCAGGGCCGAACAGCCGTCACTTCAGCGTGATGGTGCCGCTGTTCAGGCTCTCGCGTCGGTTGAACGTCACCTTCTTACCCTTGCTGTCGATGGCGTTGCCCCGGGTGCGGTAGGTCACCGACAACTTCCGTGTCTTCTTTGGCACCTGGAAGAGCATGGACCAGGTGTCCGGAACCGTCAGCGTCGGATCCGGCACCACCCCCGGGACCATCAGGAAGTTCGGCATCCGCATCTTCGTTCCGGCCGGGATCCGCAGTACCTGCCCGCCGGCGGTCCGGATGGTCAGGCTCCGGGGCAGGTCTATGTTGAACGTGACATACGTGGGGTTGCCGGAGAGCTTCACCTCGACGTGCGCCCACAGGGCGCCGGCCGGGGCCTGGCCCCGTTCCTCGTCGTGGGGCCGCACCTCCACCTCGATCGAGACGTCGATCAGGGCGTCCCAGCCCAGACCCGGCCCGTGGCCGGGGACGGCCACGTAGTCCGCCAGCCGCGCCTTGCCGGCCAGGACCGGCCCGACCGCAGGCTGCGAGGACGGGCTCGGTGTCGTCGGCTTCGGCGTCGTCGGCTTCGGCGACGGGCCGACGAGCTTGCCGGTACGAAGGCTGATCGACTGGGTCTGCCCGGCCTCGGTGACGGCGAGAGTGGCGTCCGCTCCGGTCGGTACCGACACGACGATGATCGCGTTCGGCCGCACTGCGGTCTCACCGAGTTGCCGAGCCTGGCCGTCCACCAACACCGCCGCGGTCGGGAACCGGGTGGAAGTAGGGCTCTTCCGATCCTTGGGCTCGATCAGGTGGACCAACAGGAACTCTCGGCCCTTACCGGCCCGCCAGGGCGGGTTTCTCGTATCGCCTCGCAGGTGCAGCTCGTGGATCGCCTCTTCGTTCAGCTCGGTGGCCACGGCGTAACGACTCAACGCGACCGCGTACTCCGTACCGGTCAGGACGGCGAAATAGGGAAATTCCCACGACTCAAGCTCGACGTCGCCGAATGGATCCGACAGCCGGGACGTGCCCTCGACGACGAATGTGTCAGGGACCGGGGGCGGCCCGGCGTCCTCGTCGGCACCGCAGGCGACCAGCCCGCCGGTCAGTGCGAGAACCATCAGTATGGCGCCCAACCGTCGCATCGATCGCTCCCCCGAACAGCTTCGGTGCCCAACAGGCCGCCGTCGACCATGATGTACGCGCAGACCACCGTGGCGGTCTCCGGCACCGTACAAGCCACGGTCGACTATGCACAGGAGATTTTCAGGGCCTCGCTCTTGCGCCTTGCCGTTGTGGTCGCCTCGGCATACAACTGTGCCGCCTGTCCTATCGCGAACGCGTCCTGTGGAGACCCCTCCATGAGCTTCACGAAGTCCGTCAACCGATCGAGTCGGACGCCGTACACGTCGAGCCAGTCCTTCGCCGTGTCTCTGTCGTTCGGGTCCGAGGGCAGGGGGAGGGCGCTGACCTCCTTGTGTAGGTCGGAATGCGCGGCTCTCAGATCCCGCAGAGCCGCAAGGCGTTCCGGTTGGGACTGCGAGTTGTTCGCGTCTTCGCCGCGCTTGCGTGCATCCTCCGCCCGAGGGTCTACGGCTACGCAGATCTTGTTGACGTCTGCCACCCAGTCTGTCAACGGCACCCGGCCAAGCGCCTCGTGCCGGTCCCCCGTCAGCAGGCCGAGGACCGCGCTCGCCAGCACCACCCCGGCCAGACCAGCCAGTGCCCAACGGGTCCGCACTGCCGCAGGCCGAGGGATCCAGTTCGCCAGGACGGCGCCGACCATCGCGAGTACGCCCACAATGACGAAGAGGAGTAGCCCTCTGACGGCTGTCACAGAGGTCATCCTTCCATGGCGATCCGCCGATGGGTCAGCACTGAGGCTGGCACCTGCTCCTCCTGGCAGGACGCTGGCGAGGTCGGGCGCTAACCGGCAGATCCGTGGCCGCCCGCGGCTGTCCTGGCCAGACCGGGCAATCCTGTCCGCCCTCGCCCGCCTACTGCCCCGCCGGATACGAACACACCGGATCGTCACCCCAGCGACGTTGCTGAACTGGCACCGGCGGTTGGATCGACACGATCATGCTGCGACGCCTGTACGTGCTGGTGGTCATGGAGGTGGCCACACGACAGGTCCACCTACCAGGCATCACCGGGCACCCCGCCGGCCAGTGGGTGGTCCAGCAGACCCGCAACCTGCCCAGGCGGCGTCGTCACGCCTCGTGGCCTACCTGCCGTGCCGTCGACGGCCGATACGCCGGAGTGCGGGTGGTCCCACGGACTCGCCGAGGCCTTCGAGAAGCGCCTTGGCCGGCCCGGCCCACCCGCGTGTGCGACAGTGGTTCATGCCGTTGAGCACGCATCACCTCAGAACTTCGATCGCCGTGTCTGACATACAGCGGGCGGTCGCGTTCTACGAAGGCAAACTGGGGCTACCGGCGCTGCAGTCCGGCCCCAGCGCAAGCATCGCCGACGGCAGCCGCGTCTATGGTTCTGGTGGCGTGCCGGCACTGAATGTGTACCAGTCGGTCACTGCTGGGAAGACCCCGGCGACACTGGCGACATGGTACGTCGACGACATCGATCAGATCGTTGACGAACTTGTCTCGTCCGGTGTCGAGTTCATCCGCTACGACCAGTTCGAACACGACGCCAAGGGAATCACCGCTCGGGCCGGCGGTGGACGCATCGCATGGTTCAAGGATCCAGACGGCAATACCTTCGCCCTCGAAGCCGATGAGTGAGACGGCCGGGCCCCCGTTCTCTCCTGCTCGGCCACCCCGACGCCGAGCCCACCGCGCCGTAACCGTGGTCAGACCCTCCACCGCAGGCAGGTGACGGGTACCCGGTCAGCGGTCGGCGTACTCGCTCGCAGAGCAGTTGGGCGTGTAGCCATCCGGGGTAGGGGATTTTGGGTGGTTGCTGGTGGTGGGCGGGGATGAGGCGGAGGTCGTGAAGGGCTTGCAGAATGAGCCGGCCGGTGGGTCGGGGGCGGTTGTCGAGGCCGTAGAACCCGACCATGTCGGTGGCTCAGTTGGCGTCCGCAAGGTGGTTCGGGAGTAGCCAGCGGACTCCATCTGCCAGTACGCGCGTTCGACCGTCCGTGCACTCAGCCGCGACGCCCGGGCCTGGCTCACGTATGGGTAGCGAGTGGATCAGGCTGGCGTCTGTCCGGATCGGTAGCTCGTGTTCCACCGTGATTGGATCGCGGCCGACTCGGGCGCACAAACCGTGCCCCCGAGTCGGCGCGACAATCGGCAGCCGGTTACCGGCGGCCGAACTTGACACTCACCTCTGCCACTGGTCAGGCGGGTACGAACTGCCACTGCTGGTTGGTCCCGCCGTTGGCGGTCCACTGCACGACCTGCGCCCCGTCGCTGGTCGAGGCGGCGTAGACGTCGGCTGCCAGTCCGCTGCTGCGGCCGACGATGGTGTAGTAGCCGTCACCGGTGGGCCGCAGGTACCACATCTGGTTGGTGCCGCCATTGGCCGACCACTGCTGCAGTTGCAGGCCCGTCGTGGTACTGCCGCCGTTGACGTCGAGCACCTTTCCGGAGGCGGCGTAGCGCAGGGTGTAGGCATCCTGCGTGGTGCTGATCGTCCAGGTGGGGGTGCCGCTCTGCTGGACCGTCTTGGCGCCGTCGGCGGTGGAGTTGCCGGCGATGGCCAAGGGCTTGCCGCTGTTGCGGTTGACGATGCGGTAGGTGCCTGGTGCGGGTCCTGTTCCGCCGCTTCCGCCGAGGGTGAAGTACTCGACCGCGTCGGTGAAGACGGTGCTGCCGGACTTCGTGGTCGACAACTGCAGGTACACGCGGTTGCCGGTGGCGGGGGCGGTGAAGGACACCGGTTGGGTGACCCGTGAGCCGAGTGGGATGGTCAGGGTGGTGCTGCCGGACGCGACGACCGCGCCGGTCGGGCTGTCGAGCCGGGCGGTCCAGGTGAAGCCCACCGAGGCGTTGGTGAGGTCGTCGTTGAACACGGTGATGTTGCGGGTCACCGTGGCGTTGCGGGCGTAGCTGGGTACCGCCTGCGGCAGCGGGAAGGTGCCGTTCGAGTCCGAATTGCCGGAGGCGGACCAGTAGGGGAGGTCGACCGCGGCCACCGGGTTGAACGCCGCCTGCACGCGCTGGATCTGCGCGTTGCTCCACGGGTCGGGCAGGTTGTCCACTCCGTAGATCGGGTGGCCGCCCTCCTCCGGGGTGAAGTCGGTGGTCCGCACGCCCGGCACCACGCTGGCCCAGGCCGACAGCAGCGTGTACGGGCGCAGGTCGGTGGCGCCCTTGCCGCGCTTGGCAAGGGTTGCCGTGGCGAACCACTCGAAGCCCTGCTTGTTGTTGCATGCCGGCCAGATGTACTCGCCCTCGCCGTCGGGCCGCCCATTCACGGTGATCAGGCCCTCCCCGTACCTGCCGAAGCCGTCGACGTAGTGCGGGATCACCGCGAAGTTGGCGTACGTCATCCCGGGATACAGGCTGACATTCCCGCCGACGCCCACCTCGACAATGATCGGCCGGGTGCCGTCGGCGCCGTTCATCGCCGCGTACAGGTCCTTCTCGAACTGTTCGGAATCCTGGCCGCTCTGGTTCGGCTCGTTGTTCTGACTCCAGCGGATGATCGCGGGGTGGTTGCGGTCGCGCAGGACCAGCGCACGGGCGTGGTTGATCATGTTTTCGCGCCCGACGGAGTTCTGCCACTCCTGCGAGGATTGGGAGCCGCGAATCGCGACCTCGTCGATGATCATCAGGCCCATCTCGTCGGCGACATCCAACATGTACGGGCTTCCGGGCTCCTGGTGGATGCGCACCACGTTGTAGTTCAGCCGCTGGTAGTTGTCCACCGCCTGCGGCCAGCCGCCGTTGCCGGACGACGGGGGCAGGAAGCCGGGCAGGGTGTGGTACGCGTCGCCCTTGCCGCCGTTGTTGATCCGGTCATAGTCGCCACCCTGGAGGTTGTCGCCGCGGAAGTTCACGCGCACGCCGTTGAGGTAGTAGTAGTCACCGTTCTGGGTGGCCTCCCGGAACCCGAACCGGTACTCGGCGTCGCTCGTCCGGCCGTCGTCGGTGACGGCATGCACCGTCAGCCCGTGCAGCTGCGCCCGGTACCCCGACCGGTACGGCACGTTGGGCCACCAGTACGAGGTGCTGTCGAGGTTCCACGCGACCGGCCCGACGGTCACGGTCACGGTCGAGCGGGCCGCCACGGTGACCGTACGGCTGGGCAGTTCCGGGTAGCTGAAAGCCGTTCCGTTGTTGGACGACAGCGACCCGGTCAACGTCACCGACCGGGAACTGCCCGACGTGTTCCGCACCGTCACGTCGTAGGTCAGCGTCTTGTTCGCCACCGACGTACGCACGAATGTGTCGCTGACGTACACCGCCGGGTACACCCGCAGGAACGCGGACCCGAAGATCCCCTGGGGGATCGCCTCGGACCACGTGGCGGCGTCGGGCACCAGGTACCGGCCGTTGGATGCCTTCAACGCGCCGCGGCCCTTCACGTTCACCGTGATCGTGTGGGTGGTGCCGGGCGCCGCGTATGCGCTGATGTCGAAGTTCGACGGGGTGAACGCCGTCGTCTGGGTGGCGACCACGCGGCCGTCGACCGACAGTGTCGCCTGGTGATTGACGGCGCCGAACTCGATCCAGGTCGACTGCGGCTGCCCCGAGTCCGGCACGGTGATGCTGCGCGAGTACACCGCCTCGTTCACGTCGGTGAAGCCCTGCTTGTACCAGCCGCCACCGGGTACCGCGATCGAGGTCGCCCCCCGACCCGAGGGCGTGAAGCTCCACGTCCCGCTCAGGTCGACCGAGGCGATCGCGGCGTTCCCGGCCGCCACACCGTCAACACCGGCGGCCGCCACGGCCCCCATCGGGCCCGGCGCGGCCAGGGCCGACCCGTGGATCGGCAGGGCCACGCCCCCGGCGGCCACGGCTGCGGCCAGCCCTCCAGCCGCTGCCGGCAACCAGCCGCGCCGGCGGGCGTTCGAACGATGCATGCCAACCTCCTGTGACTCATCCGCCAGCTCCGCAACACCGGTTCAGGGCACAGCCTCAAGGCCGATACTCGAACCGTTTCGACAAATCTGCCGGCGTCGCCGACCACTCGGAAGGGGTGGTTACGGCCCGGATACATAGATATGTATTAACGGGCGTATCGAGCGTGGAGTCAAGGTTTCAAGGCGGTTACTTCCTGCTCCTGACGCCTCGCAGGCTCCAAGTGGCGGCCGATGAGTACGACCATTCCGGCGTGTTAGGCATCGCGCTCAGGCATTTCGTGTCGCCGGCCCACCGACGCGGCGCCGATCGAGCAGCGAACCGATTCGCCAGTGCGACGCCCGGCCGCGTGGCACGTCGAAGGCATGCGACAGCACTGCGATCCCCGACGAAGTCGGCGGGCGGCCCGGCCCGGCTTGTTCGGTTCGAAACTGGGGTTAGGGTGTCAGTAAGGAACGTGCTTCGCACGCGTCGCGGGCGGGTTGGCGGGCTCTTGACCGCGAGCATCTGATTGCGCAGACATGACAGCGCAATCATACAGGACTATGGCCGGCGTTGGGAGGTGCCATGACGCGACTGGCGAGGCCGGGTGGAAGCCCTCCGACGCCGCGCAGCGTGGACGTCGCGCGGCTGGCCGGCGTCTCCCAGAAGACGGTGTCCAGGGTCCTCAACGACGAGCCGTATGTCTCGGCCGACATGCGCCGACGGGTCCTGGACGCCGCCGAGGAGCTCGGTTACCGGCGCAACCAGGCGGCCCGGGCGCTGGCCTCCGGGCGGACCCGGTCGATCGGCGTGGTGACGCTCGGCAGCGCCTTGTACGGGCCAGCGTCGCTGCTCGTGGGCATCGAGCGGGCGGTCCGCGAGGTGGGCTACACGCTGCGGGTGGCCGCCACGATCGAGGGCGACCCGGGCGGCATCGCGGGCGCCCTGGCATCGCTGCTGGACCAGGGCGTGGACGGCGTCGTCATCTCCGAGCCGATCGACGAGGGCGTCAGCCTCATCAGCGTCGACGTGCCGGTCCTGGTCCTCGGCGCGCCGCCCAACTTCGCCGCGCCGCAGGTGGTGACCGCCAGGGTCGGCGCGCGCCTGCTCGCGCGGGCCGCGACCGAGCACCTGCTGGAGTTGGGGCACGCGACCGTCCATCACGTGGCCGGCCCGCAGCGGTGGTATTCGACACGGGACCGTCTCGCCGGCTGGCGCGAGGCGCTGCGAGCCCACGGCGCGGACGAGCCGCCGGTCGTCGAGGGCGACTGGTCGGCCGCGTCCGGCTACGCGGCCGGCCGGGAACTGGCCGGCGACGGCACCGTGACCGCGGTGTTCGCCGCGAACGACGACATGGCGATCGGTCTCATCCGCGCGCAGCTCGAGGCCGGGCGCCGGGTGCCCGAGGACATCAGCGTCGTCGGGTTCGACGACATCCCGGTCGCCGCCTACGTCACTCCCCCGCTCACCACCGTGCGGCAGCCGTTCGACGAGGTCGCCCGGCAGGGCCTCGCGCTGCTGGTACACGTCATCGAGAAGCCGGACGTCGAGCTTCCACCGGCGGCCGACCAACCGGTCGAGCTCGTCGTCCGCGCCTCGACGGCACCACCGCCGCCCCGGCCGATCCCGGGACGTGGCCGCCGAGCGATCCCCCATGCCCACGGTGGCCCGCACGGTCAGCCCGCCGGCAGCGAAGTCCCATCCACCCGGCCCTGATCAGCGTCGGTCTGTCCACCTACGGCGGCACGTCACCCGAGGCCCGCACCGGCCGTCGCTGACGAGCGGCGGTAGCACCCGCGCGGACCCGCACCTCTCTCGATACCCCCCTGTCCCCAGCACGCCGTTGCCCGGCACGCCGGTCCCTCTGCCGTTTTGACGGAGTTCACCATGGCCACATCGTCCCCACAGTTCCCGGTGAGCCGCCGAACCTTGCTCGCCTCGGCTGGAGCGGTGTCGTTGAGTGCCGCGCTGGCCGCATGCGGCGGCGACGGCGACGGCAAGGGCGGCGGCACCTCCGCCACCGCCGGGCGCAGCATTCGGGCGCTCCTGTGCCGAGGCCGTATTGCGTCCGGTCCCTCTTCAACCCGGGCGGCACTGTTCTGTCAGCGGCCGGGTCCGAGCCCTGCGGGGGCGGAACCATGACCGTGCTGTGTCGGTGCTGAGCAGGATCACATACACCGCCGGCCACGCGAACGCGCCAACAGCCGACGATGCACCCGAAGCGACCAGACGAACCACCGCGAGGGCGACCCCGACCCCGCACAGGACGAGGACCGTTCGCCGCGCCCACCGCCGGCCTCCCTGCACGGCACGTGCGAGCCCGAGGTATAGCAATCCGAGTAACACGTACGCCCCGGACCGCAGCAGACCGCCCAAGGTGTCAGACCCGAGGCCGGTCAGCGCGGACAACACTGTCAGGGCGCCGCCGACGTAGAGCAGGATTGCAGCGGCCTGAACGGTGCCGGGAGCCGACGAGCGCTGCGGCGCGTCGGCACGAGGAGGCTGGCCCGTGGGCCCGTCTTCCTGATCCGGCCTGGACACGACTGGCATTAGATCAGATCAATGCTCGTCCTGGCAGCAGGTGTGGGCCTCTCGTCGGATGACCAGCCTTCCTCCCTCCCTCGAAACCTGACCACCACCACCAGCAGCCGCCGACGTCGACGCCGCTTGTCAACCGCACTCAATTCCGCAAGGCAGGATGCCCAAAATGGAGGGAGGGCGATACACGTGGTGATCGGCGTCCGGGCGCGACACCGCGCCCGGTCGGCGGCATGATCGGACGCCGCACCGAACGTACGTCGCCACGCTCTGTGACCCGTGCGCAGCCGCCGCCACGCGTGCTCTGCGGCAGATCAACGTCTTGATCTACGCGTTCAATGCCAGCCGTACCGGGCCGGAGGTATTCGAAGTTCAAGGTGAGTCGCCCGGCGTGGCGCCGATCAGCGTGGCTAAGGCGTCTCGTCGAGCGGTGGACGGTGCCGCGATCGCGCTCCACAAAGCCGTACTCCCCGTGACGGCGACGGCGACCTTTGCGGGGCCGCTGAATCGGTACACCGCGTCGCAACCCTGGTTCATGGCCCATCCGTGGGTGGTCGGGAGTGCTGTGAGCCGGAGTCTGAGCGTGTCGAGCGCATCGGGTGGAAGGGGATGGTCGAAGTCGGCCGACAGCACTCCCTTCCAGAGGGTCGCGTCCCAGGATGCTGTGAAGGCGTAGTCGGAGAACGTAGCGGCGTAGCGGCTTCGCGTCGTGCAGGTGTCGTCGTTTGGGTCGATCAGATACACCGGTGGGTCGCCGTGAGCTGCCGAGACCGCCACGACCCACCGACAGCAGTGCTGGGTGTCGGTCTCTAGCAGGAGGTATCCGTTGTCGAGGAGGCGACTGACCCTCGGGCTCGTGAAGTCCCGTGTCTGGGTGACCAGGGTCGAGCTGATCGAGGTCAGACGTCGATCACCGCCGAGCAGGTACCACTCGCGGACGGACTCCGGGAGTGGTCCTCCAATCCATCCTTCAAGTTCGGCAAGCTCGTCACGTGCTTCCGCCGACTCATCGGAACCGCCGAGAATCTCATACGCCGCCTCGTTCCACCCCACTAAGCGATAACACCACACGAGCCCACCACGCCCTCGCACGGTGACCGCTCATCGACACGAGCGCGCGTTTGGCAGCTGGACGATGGCGTACGGAGAGTAACGGGGCGCCGGAGTCCAGCGCGACCGCTCGGCGGCAGATCAGATGCCCGGGATTTGCCGATGCGATGGAAGATGGACGCATGATGGGTGACCGGTGGGGCGTGACTAACAGCGAGACACTGCGTTCCTATCCGTGCGACGCCTTCGTCACCTCTCCCGCGCTACAGGCGTGGCGGGGGGTGCGGGTCGAGGCGCCCGCCGCAGCGGTGTGGCCGTGGGTAGCCCAAGTGAGGCTTGCGCCGTACTCCTATGACTGGATCGACAACCTCGGCCACCGCTCACCTCGGCAGTTGGTGGGCCTACCCGAGCCTGAAGTCGGAGAAGCATTTACCGCTACTGGCGGACGGAAGTTGGGCAGGATCGTCTCGGTCGACCCCGGCGAACAGTTGACGGGCACCATCATGGGTGCCTTCATGTCCTACGTCCTTGTGTCCCAGGAGCACGACAGGACGCGCTTGCTGCTCAAGGTCGTCATGCAGGGGCCCCGCTGGGCCGCCCCCGGACTGTCCGTCGGCGACCTGGTCATGGCTCGACGGCAGTTGCTGAACCTGAAGCAACTCGCCGAGCGCCGCCAGCGCCGGGACCCGGCCACGGAATAAAGATCAGGTGCGCGCTCATCGGCACGAACGTGCGTCCGACAAGTTGTAGGACGGCGCACGGAGAGTGGTGGGGCGCCAGCGCCGACGTGCCCGGTCGGCGGCATGACAGGGCGTTGGGTCGCGGCGTTGTGTCAAGGCGCCGAGACGTTGAGACTGCGGTCGACCTGTTGTTGTCGAGCGTTCCCACCCGAACCGACGACGTCGGCCTACACCCCTGCTGTACCAAATGGATTGTCGATGACGTACCGCCAGCAGCCATCGGGGCCACGGCGTGCCACGTCGGTGGCGGTGCCTTCTAGGTGCACATGCTGCCCATCGGCGCCCTGGCCGTCGATCGTCCAGTCGACGATCAGCAGGGCGATGTCGTCGGCCACGTAGACGTGCCGTGGACGAATGTCGATCGGCAGGCCAAGATCGAGGAAGCGTTGGTTGGCCGCCGCCCTGGCAGCGCCGTTGACAGGTTGGCCCGGCGCGGCGACGAAGACACCCTCGGGTTCGTAGACCTGCTCGACCGCAGCGGCATTACCGGCGTTGAAGGCTTGAGCGAAGATCCAGGGGTGTTGGCTGGCGTCGTCGGTCAGGGCGACACTGTCAGGGTGGATGGTGAAGTCGGAGGTCATGCGGTCAGTCAAACCGAGCCCGCCGCAGGTAACCAAGCGGTAAGCAGCGGCTGGGATCGCGATCTGGTCCCGGACACCCGCGGTGAGACAAGACAGCCCGAGCCAACCTGCCCCGTGGAAGTGGCGCTCGCCGCCGTCAGCGGCCGGTGGGCGACGCTCCTGTTGCGAGAGCTGATGCATGGACCCCGCTCGTTCGGCCAGTTGCGGGCAGCGTTGCCAGCGCTGAGCGCGAAGGTCTTGAGCGAAAGGCTGGCCAGGCTGACATCGGACGATCTGGTCGAGTGCCGCCGCCAGAAGGGCTTCCCGTCTCACACCGTCTACCGACTCACCGCCGCCGGTCAGATGCTTAAGCCGTTACTGATCGAGCTTTACCGGACCGGTGATGCGCTTCTACGTGAAACCTCAGCGCATCACGGCCGCAGCGGCGCTTGAGTAGGGCCGCCGGGACATCGAGCGACGTCCTCAATTCGGCGGTTGCGGACATCGGCCGGCGCGAGAGGCCGGCCACGGGGCGTGACGGCTCCCGGCTGGCTGGCGCGCACGACCTGCGGCATGACAGTGCGTGTGGGTTAGCGCACGAGTTCGCGGCCGCCGGCCAGTGACAGCGTCTGCCCGTTGATGTGGCCATTGGCTGCCGAGGCCAGATAGGTGATCGCGGTGGCTATGTCTTCGGGAGTGCAGATGCGGCCGGTCGGAGTCTTCTCCGATTCTGCCGCGACCGCTTCTGGGCCTAGAAATGGAGCGTTTAAGGCCTTGTCGGTGAGGGTGAAGCCGGGACGGACGATGTTCGTCAGAATGCCGTGACGGGCTTCCCGGACGGCGAGTACTCGCGCGGCGGTTTCGAGTGCTCCCTTCGCTGTGGCGTAGGCGAGCGGACCTGCCATGGGTTGCTCGACAATGTCAGTCGACACAGCAACGATGCGTCCCCAGCCGGCGGCGCGCATGGCTGGCAACGCCGCATCGATCAGAGCTGCCGGGCCGACCGTGTTGACGGCCAGCGACGTGGTGAGGCCGCCGATCTCATCGGCGTCGAAGGAGGGCCACTGTACGGCGTTGGCGATCAGGACGGAGATCGGCCCGAGACGTTCGGTGATCTGCTCGATGACGCCCTGCACGGTGACGAGGTTGCCGTGATCCAGTTGAACGGCGCAGGCATGGCCGCCTGCCTCCGTTATGGCGTCGACGACGTCCATGACGGCGTCGCGGTTGGTATGCCAGGACGCTGCGACGGAGGCGCCTTCGGCAGCCAGATGCAGTGCGGCGGCTCTGCCGATGGCGCCGGAAGCGCCGGTGACCAGGGCGACCTTGTTCAACAGACCGGTTTCCATCACCACTCCATAGTCGGCTATAGGTTAGCCGACTATGGATCAAGGGTGGGTGCCTCGTCAACTCGTACACTGCCCAGGTGGAACTCGCGGAAGTCCTGGCAACCAACAAGGCCCTGGTCAAGGTGGCCAAGCTGTACCGGAGCGCGCAGGCTGACGTGCTGGCCGGACTCGCCTTGCACCCGGGGCAGGACGTCCTGCTGTGGATGCTGGGGCAGGAGCCCGAAGGCATGACGGTCTCCGAGGTCGCCGCTCGGCTCGGCGTGGAGCAGCCGACGGTGACGCGCAGCCTCAGCCGTCTTGAGCACGGCGGCTGGTTCGTCAGGAAATCCGTGCCGGGCGATCGGCGTGCCACCCGTATTGTGTTGACCAACAAAGGTCGGACTGGCATTTCGGAGATCGAATCGGCCTGGCGCACCCTCGCCGAGACCGCAACAGCCGGAATGGCGACCGATCAACGAGCCACGTTGGTCGAACTGCTGGAAAAGGTACGCGCGAATCTTCTGACCCTAGCCATCGAAGCCGACTGAAAAGACCGCCAGGCGTTGCCGAGGACATTCAGGGGAACATACTCTCTCATCGGCACGAGCGTGCGTCTGACAAACTGAACGATGGCGTACGGAGAGTGACGGGACGTCGGTGTCCGGCGCGCCCGCTCTGCGGCAAATGTGCGTACCGGCGGCCCACCTGCGTCGAACCGGGACGCGCGGCGCGACTGGTGGCGCCGATTCATCGTCCGCCATTCTCGGCGACGTCAGAAACCGCGCCGAGACGCAGCCGCGCCGCTACGTGGCCGGTGAACCAGGCGAAGAAATCGCTATTCATGCCACGACCCTCACGGACCGCGGCGCGCCAATCCGGCCGGTCGAGTATTGCGAGGTACTGCTGCACGATGCGGTCCCGCTGCTGAGTAGTGCAGCCGCACCGGGTCGGGGGCTTGGCCGTCAGATGGTCGGCGATGATCGCGGCATCGACGTATCGGTTCGCTGTCGGCGGCTGCTTGGCGAGGTGAGCAGCATGCGCAGCCAACACGGCAGATGCCGGCGGGTAGTGCTCGAATGCACGGATCGCGGCAGAACCGGGCTTGCCGCTGTAGCAGGCTCAATGGGGCGGGCCATTAGGATCTGGTTATGGCCAGGGCCGTTCATCAGCAGCTCCAGAGTGGTCAGCACCCACGAGGCTCCGACGGAGTCATCGTCACGAAGGTCCAAGACCTGCCCGTTGGAGTAGTCGTCACTGTCATCGCACTCCCTCCTGCCTCCGAGGTGTCGATTAGCGGCAACGGCGACATGGAAGGGTTTAAGGTGATCTCGGGTGGCGGCTGGGTCGACAGTGCCGAATGCGGCAGGCAGCCATTGGCAACCGGGTCGACCGCGTTTGTTCCTGCTCATGACACCGCAACGCTCGGGTCCGATGAGGGCATGACCGTTGTAGGAGTATTCGGTGGATGGATGATGCCGTCCTGACCGCTCATAGAGCGATGCCCGAACGAGCAGGCTGTGGGATTGCCAGCAACCCGCCACGCCGAGGTTGCGACTACACGGGCACTCATCTCGGCTACTTTGTTCCGGACCTAGAGCTGGACACGGCGTACGCGGACTTCGACCTGACGCTCGCCAGGGAGCGGCGGCCCGACGGCTTGCACGGCACGGTGAGCCATGCCACGGACGCCTACCCGGCCGCCACGGCGGCCGAGCTGACCGACCGGTACGGGCTGGTGCTGGGCTCGCTCGCCCGCGATCCGCGTACCGGCATCGGGGAGCTGCACGGCGCCACGCGAGCCGTCGTGCCGGATCTGTCCACATGAAAGACTCCCCATCATGGCAGAACTGCACGATGTCGTCGTCGACTGCGAACGCCCTGCCGCGCAGGCCCGCTTCTGGGCCGCCGCCCTGGACGGGTACCGGGTGGCCCCGTACGACGAGGCCGAGCTGAAGCGGCTGCGGGAGAACGGCATCGACGACCCCGAGGACGATCCGAGCGTGCTGGTGGAGTCGGATCCGGGAGTGCGCCCGCGCTTCTGGTTCCAGCTCGTTCCGGAGAAGAAGACCACGAAGAACCGGGTTCACGTCGACCTGCGGGCCGACGACCGAGCCGCCGAGGTGGCCCGCCTGGTCGGCCTGGGCGCCTCCGTGATCAGCGAGTTCGACGTCTGGACGTTGCTGGCCGATCCGGAAGGCAACGAGTTCTGCGTGCGCGACTGACCGTCACCGGCTGCCAGTCCGTCCGCCGCGTGTCCGCACGGCGGCATCCGAGGAGGAAGCGATGGACGAGCAGGTGGAGCACGAGTCCTACCAGGTCGTGCGCAACGACGAGGAGCAACACTCGATCTGGCCCGAGCAGCGCCCGCTGCCGGACGGCTGGCATCAGGTCGGGTTCGTCGGCGGCAAGGACGCCTGCCTGGCCCAGGGCGTCGCCAACGCCCGGCCACTCGCCCCGCTACCCGAACGATCACCGCCCCGGACCAGATCGCCCGCCTGACCTGCCTGGATGACATTTCGGCAGGTACAAGGCTGTCGAACGACGCGGCGGACTTGCCCTGTTCACGGCTAGTATGATCCCGTACACTATAAGGTATGACTCAACGGGTGACGGTCAGCCTCCCAGACGACGTCGCGCAACGCCTCGAACAAGAACCCAACGCCTCAGCGTTCGTCGCCGAAGCCATCCGCCAACGCATGGTCCGCGAACAAGGCCGCCAACTCCTCGCCGACCAAGGCTTCAACATCACTGACGAAGGCGTCGCGAGAGCCCGTGCACGCCTCGCCGAAGCCGACGCCAAATGGACCCCCGAACGGCGACAGCAGTTGCGTGAGCGAATGGGTCGCCCAAGCGGGCGCCGCGTCGCGTGACCGCGCCCATCCAGGTCGTTCTCGACACCACCGCCATCACCGCCTACGCCGGAGCCTCGATAGCCGTCGGTGAAGCGATCACCATGGTTGGCGAGGAAGACGCCGTCGTTGCCCTCCCCGTCGCCTGTCTCGCCGAGGCGTACCGACAGGTCCCTGACGACCAGCTCCCCACGGTGAGCCTCCTCGCCGGACATCCCAGCGTTGTGGTCGTCGACACGAACCCGGACGACTGGCTGGCGCTCGCTGGCCTCGCCCGGGATCTGGGGCAGGTCGACGCCGCCGCCGCACTGCTACTGGCGGTCGACTCCGACGGATACGTGCTCACTGCCCAGCCGGACGCGTACGGGAACCCAGACGAACTGCCGGTCATTCCGATCTAGTTGGCTCCCTCTTGTCCTGCTGTCCGCGCTGCTTGGGCCGCCCGGGCTGCCTGGGCTGCCGCTCGAGCTCCGGGCCGATGTCGCGGGGCGGCTTCACTACACGGAGCCCTGCCTTTCGCGCCCGCGTCGCCATGCCAGTGTCGTAAGTGACCAGCGTAATCTCGCGGCCCGCGAGCGGTTGAGCCGCAACAAGCCGGTCAATGATCTCGTCGTCAGTTTCCGGGAGTCGTGGGTGCCCGATCGGGTCGAACAGCAATTCGATTGTTGCGGTTCGACCTTCCCACGTCGTGTGCTCCGCGCCGCATTGGTAGAGGACGGGCTGCCCGTCAGGATCTTGGAAAAGGTCGTCGAGCACTGCGAGGGTGTAGCCGGCACGCCAGCGAAGGTTTTGATCACTTCTGGCCTCCTCGAGCCGGTCAAGCTCATCTATGCCCTTCCCCTCGTAGCGTGGAGGCCAGAACTTGAGGGATAGAGGTTCATGGCTGAGACGAGAAGGCAGTTCGATCCGGCGGTCCAGGCGGGCGCGGTGCGGATCGTACGGGAGACGGGTAAGTCGATCGCTCAGGTCTCCCGTGACCTTGGGATCAATAGCGGAACCCTGGCCAACTGGGTGAAGAGGGACCGCGAGCTTCGCGGTGGGGCCGCTGCCGGGCAGTTGGCCGAGGACGAGCGGGTGGAGCTGGCCCGGCTGCGGCGGGAGAACGCGGAGTTGGCGATGGAGCGTGATGACGCCCCTACGGTTGTCAACTCGTCTGGATCGGTGTTGGTGCTGGCGGCAGGGCTGCGGTGATGAGGGGGAAGATCTCGCGGGCGACGTAGCGTTTCAGACAGCGGATGATCTCCCTGGTGGATTTGCCCTCGATTGAGCGTTTGGTGGCGTAGTCGCGGGTGCGTTGGTCGCGGCCGAGTCGGGTCAGGACGATGATGTAGAGGGCGCTGTTGGCGCGTCGGTCGCCGCCGCGGTTGAGACGGTGTCGGGTGGTCTTCCCCGACGACGCCTCGATGGGGTTGACGCCGCAGAGGGCGGCGAACGCGGGCTGGTTGGTCAGCCGGTCGGGGTTGTCGCCGGGGGTGATGAGCAGCGCCGCGGCGGTGCCGGGCCGACGCTGTACTGGTCGAGCAGCTGCGGGGCGCAGGCGGTGATGGCGGTGCTCATCTGCTGTTGCAGGGCTCGGGTTTCGTCGGTGAGGGCCAGGACGCGGCGCGCCAGGCTGCGCAGGACGGTGCTGGTCGCCGCGTGGGTGCTGTGTTGGGTGGTGGTGGGCAAGGTCGCGCAGGCGCGGATCAGCGCGACGCGACCGAGGCCGTTCAGCGACTCCCGCAGCGTCGGGCCGGCTCGTACGAGCACGGCCTTGAGCTGGTTGACGGCCTGGGTGCGGGCCTTGACCGCCGAGTCTGCCGAGCGTGAACTCGGTCAGCACCTTCTTCAACCAGGAGGCCCCGTACGCGGTCCGGTACAACACCTCCCCCAACTCCCCCTGCCTGACCCTGGTCATACCGGCATCGGCCAGGTCATACAGGTATTGGCGGAACACCTCCCGGCCTCCACCGGCGGCAGTTGCTCCGCCTCACCGAACGGCACCCGTGCTGTGCCGGCCGGCACCGAAACGGCTTGGACGGATCCGCATCGTCCGGCGGATCATCGGCGTCCAGCGCCTCGTTATGCTCCTCGTCCTCGTCGTCGGCGACCCGGGCGGCACCCGGCCGGCGGGGTCGGTGCCGGCCGCGCAGCCTTACCGCCTGGACGTGCCGTACCCCGCTCCAGATCGGCCCGCTCCAGATCGGGCCGTGCCGCCGGCGACACCGCCGACGTCGCCCCACGGGCCGACATCGGCCTTGCCGCCGAGCCCGCCACACTCACCGTCGCGGCCAGCAGCCGCCCCCGCTCCTCCTCCGACCCGGGCGGGGCAAACGACCGGCACTGCATCACCCACAGCTCGACCGGCACCCCCGGAATCTCGGCATCCGGATAGCCGGGAAGACGGCTGTGCGTTTCCGTTTGAAATGAGCCGGGGCCGGTGCGTGACCAGGTATGGAGCAGTTCATGTGGGAGTTGATCCGCTGCCGACTCCCCAATTAATCTGCTCCGTTCTTGGGCGCTTGGCGCTGTCAGCCAGCTCCAACGTTCGTTTGTAGCGCGAGTTTTATAGCCGGTTGCCAAGCGTCGCCTCTATGCAATGTCGGCGAGTCCCAGCGCCGCGGGGCGGCTCTGTAGGCGAGCGCGTGGTGGTGACAAGCCCTGCGCCAAACAGCAAAATTTCGCCGATTGGTGCAATGCGGTCGCGTGTGATGGCGAGCTGGATGCGTTTGTCCGGCGGCGCGGAGCTGACGCGCCCGGTCCTGGTAGCTGCGGGCGGCATCATGGTCGAACGGCGCCTGCATCGGGGTCGAGCGGTCTACCTGGGGATCGTCGAAGAGCTCCAGGCCAGCGGTATCCAGCTCGAAGTGGCTCACCGGCCCGCTCACCGGCATCTACGACCCCAACGGCATGGGTGCCATGTTCTTCGCCGTCCTCGCCGTCGCCGGGCAGATCGAGCGCAACTACATCCGGGAGAAGACCCTCGAAGGCCAGGTCGCCGGGGACGACGACCTGCCGCTGCGGCCCAAGCCCGCCCGGATCCGGCAGGCCGACGAGCCGGAGACTCCCGAGCAAGCCGCTCTTCGTGAGCGCCTGCAGGATCAGGTCCTCCGGCGTCGCGTGGGCGAGTAGCCCGGTTCGCGCCCTGCTGGCCGCGGCGCTGGTGGCAGAGCAGGATGGAAGAGCTACTCGTAGCGGGTCACCGAGATTTCGGTGTTCTTGTGCGCCGTGCGGAATGTTCCGGCCACCGCGGCGGCGGCGAGCAGGAGACTCGCGGCGAGGGCGAGGAAGTAGGACCGGTCCGGCCAAGAGACTGTACGGCGTCCCTCGGTGAGGCCGGCGACGACGCACCAGGCGGCCAGGAACCCGAGCCCGATGCAGAGGGCGAAGACCGTGGCGAGGGGAAGCGCGGTCTCGGCGAGGATGACGCGCCGTAAGGTCGAGACGGGCATGCCCGTGAGCCGCAGGAGGCCGAGCACCCGCTTCCGATCGAGGATGGCGGCGGTGGTCGAGACCGCAAGCGAGACCGCGGAGATGATGGTGGCGACCAGCATGCCAAGGCCGGTAAGGCCGGCGTAGCGGTTCGCCGTCGTCTGCAGTGCTGACGCCGCCAGCTCGGTTCGCGTGGCCGGCGGCAGCGCCAGTCGAACTCCGCTGCGGAGAACTGCCGTACGGGCGCGTTCGGTCGAGCTCGCCGTGCCGTCGGTGGCGATCAGGAGGATTGCCGGCGCGGTGTCGGGTGCTGCCGTCGCGGAGACGACCGGCGGTCCGCCCTCGAAGTAGTCGCTGGCGACTTGCACATGGTCGGCTCCGGCCGGGACGGGCAGCCCGAGCCGCGCGGCGTCGGACGCGGCGAAGACGACTCCCTCTTCGGGGTGGTGGTGACCGATCGCCGCGACCGTGACTCCCGGAGTGTGGGCGACCCGGGACGCTTGGGTAATCGCCGCGTCGGCTTCGGTCGGCCGAGTAGCAAGATAGGCGAGCACCGTGGACTTCGCGAGCCGATCGGAGCCGTCGGCCTGCGCGGACTGCGCGGTGACGGTGGTGACGGCTGCTGCGAACACCGACACCATGAAGACGGCCGCGACCAGGCCGCTGACCGCGCGGAAGGTGGCCCGCGGGTGCTGGCGGATCCGGTTCATCGCGATGACCCCGGCCGTGCCCCGGACTCCGCGTGCCGCGAGGTGGGCCACCCAGTACGTAAGCACCGGTCCGGAGGTCACCAGCCCGAGCGAGATCAGCAGGAAACCCAGGACGAGGAGCATCTCGACGCCGTAGAGCGGTGAGCCGAGCACGGACGTGAGCGTGACGCCGAGCATGAGCGTCGTCCCAGCGATCAGCGGTACGACGGCGAAGGCTGCGGGACGGCGTTCGGACTGCTCGCGGCTGACGCCGAGCGGTCCGATCCCGGCGTGGGCGGTGCGCCACCACGCGACGGCGGTGGAGACGGCGACGACGCCCGCGACGACGGCGATCACGGTGAAGGGCGCCACGGTCAGGTCCGTACGGAAGAACCGGCCGTCACCCACCTCGATCCTCGCGGCGATCGGGCTGAGCAGCCAGGCCGACAAGGCACCTGCGAAGGCACCGGCGAGGCTGGTCACGCCAGTCTCGGCGGCCGCGATGTCGGCGACCCGACGGGGTGTGGCGCCGATGAGGCGTAGCGTGGCGAAGCGCTCGGCGCGTTCAGCCGCGCCCAGGCGGGTGACCACCCCGACGAGGATCAGGACCGGCAGCAGAATGGCGATCGCGCCGATGATCGCGACCGTACGGTAGGCGACGTTCGGATACGCCGCACCACCGAACCCCGCGACGGACCAGACGCCGAACTGGGATTCGTCCGCCCCGCTGCCGCCTCGCGACGGATTCAGGTCACCAGCCGCCGTACCGGTCACGACGACCAGCGAGTCGGGACTTGCCAGTCCCGCGTGACCGATGACGCCCGCCCTCGTGCCGTAGCGGGCGCCGAGTTCGTCGGCCGGGTGGGCGTCGATGAGGGCGGCCAGCGCCGGGGAGGCGTAGTACGTGCCGGCCAGCGGAGCACGCCCGACCCCAGGCACGGCCACCGTCGAGCCTGGCGACGCGGCGACGTCGATCCGGGTGATCGTCCGTCCCATGAAGTAGTCCGGGGTGCTCGACGCCAGCACCGTGTCATCGCTCGGGGCAGCCGCCGCGGGGTCGCTGACCTGCTGGGGAGACACCCCGGCGCTCAGCGTGGTCCAGGTCGAGCGTTCGGCGCGGGACGCGAGCGCGTCATATGCGCCCCACAGCAACAGCAGCAACGCGACGCCGACCGCGACACCCGCGGCCATACCGGCCAGCCGGATCCGCGCACCCCGGTCGCCGGCCGTGACCAACCTCGCCAACGAGAAGACGCTCATCCGGTCGGCCCTCCGAACGTGATCTGCCCGTCGCGGACGATCAGTTCCCGGTCGGCGTACGCGGCCGTGCGCGGGTCGTGGGTGATGAGCACGACCGTGGTGCCGGTCGCCCGCGCCGCCTCGGTGAGGGCGAGCATCACGTTCTCGGCGGCGAGCGAGTCCAGTGATCCGGTCGGCTCGTCGGCGAACAGGACGGCCGGCTCGGTGGCCAGCGCCCGGGCCACGGCGACACGCTGTGCCTGGCCGCCGGACAGTTGTGCTGGCAACTTGCCGGAGTGCTCGGCCACCCCGAGCCGCTCGAGCCATACCTCGGCCCGTCGTAGCGCTTCGCGACGCTTGGTGCCGGCCAGCAGCAGGGGAATCGTCACGTTGTCCACTGCGGACAGGTCGGGTAGGAGCTGGCCGTACTGGAACACGAACCCGAACTCACCGAGCCGTAACCGTGAGCGGCCCGCCTCGTCGAGGGCGGTGAGGCGGACCTGCTTGTATTCGACGGTGCCGTGATCGGGAACCAGGACACCGGCGAGCACGTGCAGGAGCGTGGACTTGCCCGAGCCGGACGGCCCGGTGATCGCCATGACCTCCCCGGCGTGCACGTCCACGTGGATACCGCGCAGGGCCTCGGTGAACCCGAACGACAGCCGCAGCCCGCGCGCCCGCAGCAGCGGAACCGACCCGCCCGCGGCCGACAGCGACGGCGACCCCATCACTTTCGCCTCGCTCATCCCGCCACCGCCGCTCGCAGCTGGGAGAGACGCGAGACCGTCAAATCGATCCAGCGCAGATCCGCCTCGATGTGAAACAAGGCGTAATCGCATGTCAGCACCGTTTCCAGAGCAGCGCCCTTCTTCTCCCTGGTCAGCTCTCGCATCTGAGCCGTGTGCTGGGCGCGTTGCAGGTCAAGCACGCGGCCGGCCGGGTCCCCGAGCAGCAGCGCGATGATCGTCTTGGCGAAGAGGTTGCTCTGCAGCGTCTCGGACGGCACCTCGGGAGTGAACATCCACTCCTGGACACGACCGCGGCCCGCCGAGGTGATCCCGTACCGCTTGCGGTCCGGCCCGGACCCCGCCTCCTCACCGACCATCTCCGCCCAGCCGTTACGGCTCAGCCGCGTCAAGGTCGAATACACCTGTCCGAACGCCAGTGGCTTCTTCATGCCGAACCAGCGGTCGTAGCTGTTCTTCAGGTCGTAGCCGTGGCTCGCACCTGTTCCCAACAGGCCGAGCAACGCAGTCGTGTTGTCCACGGCGACACTATACACGCCGTATCTACACGCGGAATCTACTGGTATTCAAGGATCCACCGGACGACCCGGAACGGCGGACCCAGCTCACGTCGATGATGCTGCGGTGGAGCCTCCTGTCGATCTGATTCGGCGGTGAGCGCTCGACCTTCGGCTGAGCAGGTCGTCGGCTGGGATGGTGTCGGCCTTCAACATGGTGTAGATCGTCTTGTCGGGCTCGGTGGTGTTCCGCCACCAGGAGTCGGGCAGCGCCGTTGCTGTGCGTAGTTTTCCGCTGATTGCAACCTTTCCGGCCGCCGCCCCCGTGGATACCGGCAGGGCCGAAGAAGGGGGACGGGATGCAGGCCGAGGCTGAGCGACAGTACGGCGACTTCGTCGCGACGCGCGCCGCGCCGTTGGTGGGCTTCGCCTTCCTGCTGTGTGGTGACTGGCACCGCGCCGAGGACACCGTGCAGAGTGCGCTGGTAAAGCTGTATCTGGCCTGGCCACGACTGGATCGGGTCGACGCGGTGGAGCCCTACGTGCGGCGCATCGTCCTGCGAGTACTGGCCGACAATGGCCGGCTGGCCCGGTTCCGCCGGGAACGGCTCAGCGACCGGGTGCCCGAGCGGCCGGGCGCGGACAGCAGCGACGCCGCCGACGACCGGATGGTGCTGCTCTCCGCGCTCGCCGCGCTACCGCCGCGGCAACGGGCCGTGGTGGTGCTGCGCTTCTGGGAGGACCAGTCGATCGAGCAGTGCGCAGAGGCGCTCGGCTGCTCCGAGGGAACCGTGAAGAGCCAGGCCGCCCGCGGTCTGCAGACCCTCCGGAATCTGCTGGGGAACCAATTTCTCGCATCGAAGGAGCGAGGCTGACCATGAACGACCTCCACGAGTTGATCGAACGAGCCTTGGCGGACCAGCCGCCGCTCTCCATCACCAGAGAAACGGCCCTGGACGCCGGCCGCCGCGCGCTACGCCGCCGACGCCGGGCAGCGGCCGCGATGGGCATCGCCGCCGTGGCCGCCGTGGCCGCGGGCGTCGTGGCCGTGCCGCAGATGCGAGGTACCGAGACTCCGGTCGGCGGACCGTCCGCGACTGTGGATACCTATGAGGTGCCGCAGATGCCCGCTGCCGACGGGGTACCAGGCGCGGCGGATCAGCCTTCTGCCGTGGGTACCGACCCGCACCTGGTGCATTTCTCGGTGCCGACAGCGGCCTGGCCGGTGGGTGACGTGTCCTACTCGACCAACACCGGCGCGGGCGCCGAGACCATTGGCGCCGGCAGCGGGTTGACCGTGACCGTGAGTCGTTCCCGGGGCCCCGCCGAGGACACGGCCAACTCCGGCTCCAAGGTGTCGATGATCCCGGCCGGTTCGTCCAGCCCGGTTCCGCCGCACACCACCAGTACTCCCACGACAGTCGACGGCAACCCGGCGACCCTCTACGCCGCCACTTTTCCGGACGGAAAGTTCCCTTACTTCGGCGTGCTGTGGCAGCCGGTGGACGGGCTGTGGGTCGGCATGTTCGCGGCGACGGAGCACGGTGAGACGGAGTTGTGGGCGAATGTGGCCGCGCTGCGCCTGGACCAGGCCCAACGCATTGTCGTGCCGTTCCAGCTGACCTGGGCCCCGGCCAACGTCCGGCTGGCCGGCCTCCAGGCCGGCATCTCCACGGACCAGCCGTACGCCTTCTCCTCGGCGAACTGGGGTGACGACCGCGGCAACACCTTCACCGTGTCGGTCGGGGGGACTTCGCGGCCGGTCACCTCGCCAAGGTCGCCAGGCGATCCGGCCGTTGGAGCCCCGTCAGGGCCGCTGCAGCCCAACCGCACCGTCGCTGGGCACAAGGTGCTGTGGACCGAACGCCGATGCCCGCCGACCCAGACGGTGTGCGAGGGCTCCTTCACCTCTGACGACTACGACGGGGTGCCGCTCGACCTCACGGTGACCGGCTACGACGAGGCGACGGCCAGCCAGATCCTGACCGGCCTGGCGATCAGCAAGGACATGAAGGATCCTTCGACCTGGCCGGCCGAGCAGATCGTCCGCTGAGGACGCATGAGCTCTCCGGATTCTGCTTCAACGAGCAGGAGAGGCAAAATCCGGAGACCTCGTGGCCGCGAGTCCACCTGGCCGGCGCTCGGCGCGGTCAGCCCGAACGTGGCCGCGAGTCGCGTTGCCGAGCAGCGCGCTCCCGCAGGTGCCGCCGGCGCTGGCGACGATCGATTTCCAGCCGATCGTGGATACGTCCCGCCTTCATTCGCTGGCCCTCCACCAGCCTCGCGCGAAGGCCACAACATCGACCGGCGTGCCACATGGCGGGCGAGGACTCTCCGTCCTCGTGGTCGACGGCTTGCCTTCGGGCAGAGTTACCCATACCCGCAACTCCCGCTTGGCCCTGGAACCGGGTATGGGTGAGCTGGGCGAATTCATCCCCCGCCTCGGTGCAGTCCTGGTCGACGCCCATCGCCGCCCGTCCCTGTCGGCATGATCCAGTTGGTCCCCGGTAGGCGCCGTCATTCATCAGCACACGGGCGGCCACGCGGGAACCGCCGGTCACGGCTGGTACTCACTGCGGGTACGAGGCAGCCACTGGGGATGCTGGTCGCGCAGGTAGCGGATCAGTCCCTCGCGCAGGTCGCAGCGCAGGTCCCAGGCGCTGGCGCCATCGGCGGCCGAGGCCTGCACCTGGATGACAACGGTCTGTGGGGTGACGTCGACCATCTCGAGGACCCATCGGTCTCGATCCCACAGCGATGAGGACTCGACCAGTCGGCGTGCCTCACGGCGCAGGTCATCGAGGTCGGCGGTGTGGTCGACAGGTAACTGGATCTTGCCGATCACCCGTGACTCGTTCCGAGTCCAGTTCTGGAACGGCCGCTCGGTGAAGTACGTGGTCGGCAGGATGAGCAACCGGTCGTCCCAGAGCCGGATCACCACGTTGGTCAGCTTCACCTCCTCGACCCGGCCCCATTCGTCGTCCACCACCAGCACATCGCCGACGTGCAGTCCGTCGGCGAAGGCGACCTGAATGCCGGCGAACGCGTTGCCGAGCGCGGTCCGGGCGGAGAGGCCGATCACCGCGCCGACCACCCCGGCCGAGGTCAGAACGGAGACGCCGAAGAGACGTACCGGCCGGAAGGTGATCATGATCAGGCCGACCGCGAGGATCGTGACGACGGCCACCGTGAGCCGCCGCACCGGACGGATCTGGGTCCGGGCCCGCCGGACCCGCCGGCTCGTGACCGGATCGGTCGGCAGCCGGCTGAACGTGACTGCTTCGGCAACGTGCAGTGCCTTGATCACCAGCCACGCAGCGACGGCAATCAGGATCAACAGGATGGAGTGCCGCAGATAACGCTGCCAACCGGCCGGTTCGGGTGGCAGCGCGTAGTACAGCGCCCCGACCAGCAGAACCGTGGCTGCCGGGCGGCGGCAGGCGTGCCGCAGCGGCTCCAGCAGCCACTTGTAGCGGCCACGGGCAACCCGGCGGACCAGCACACCGGAGACCAGGTCCACGACCACGGCTGCGGCCAGCGCGGCCAACACGATCAACGCGGTACGCATCAGAAGTCGTCCACCGTGATCCCGACGCCGCCTCTCCCAGGCTCGCGACCGCCGCTCCCCGGGGTTCAGGGTGCCAGCAGATCCGGTGGCGAACCACGGATATCGAGAAAGGCAGACGGCAGGAAGGTACTGGACGATCTCGCCGAGAACCCGGCGACGTCGGCTTCCCTCGACCCGCCGGTTCGGGTTCCTGGTGACATGCCAGGTTATGCCGCGAAGGCGGTGCCGGTTGCGGTAGGTGTAAAGGAGGAGGTGTCCGATGACGCTGCCGTACGCGACCTTGCCGGGCGACCTCGACCACCTGATCGCCGACGAGCACGTGGTGGCGAACCGCCTCTTCGAGCACCTCGGGGCCGGACGTGGTGACCGACGCATGCTGGTCGACCAGGTGAGTTACGGCCGCGCCCTGCACGCCCACGCCGAGGAGGAGGTGTTGTATCCGGCGTTGGCCGAGATCGGCGCCGCCGTGGATGCCGAGGAGGGGCGGGACGAGCACCAGGCCCTCAAGAGGCTGCTCGTCCTGCTTGACCATGCGGATCCTGGCAGCCGCGAATTCGAGCGGGCGCTGAACAAGCTCATCGGCGGTATCCGGCACCACATCGAGAAGGAGGAACGGGAGTTCCTGCCGGCGCTGCGTCGGGCGGTGGGCGCGGAGGAGATGGGTCGGCTCGGCGAGCGGTACCTCGCCGCCAAGCGGTCGGTCCCGGTCCGCTCGCATCCCACCGTCCCGCCGACCGGACGCCGTCGCAGGCTCATGCACGTGGGCGCCGGGTTCATGGACAAGGTACGCGACCGGGTGTCCGGACGCAGCAACGTCCTGTCGACCGACGCCTCCTGGCTGCTCGACACCCAGGCCCAGCGGATCCTCGACACCTGGTCCCGACTGGTACTGGCCCCGTACGAACTCCTCACCCTCGAGCAGGCCCGCCAGCAGCCGAGCCTCGCCGACACGGCGATAGAGATCCTGCAGCAGGACGGGCGGCCGACGGACCCCGAGGAGGTCGGATCGGCAGCGGACGTCACCGTACCCGGCCCGGGTGGTGATCTGGTCGTACGCGTCTACAAGCCGCTCGGCCAGACCTCCGATCCGGTGCCCATCGTGATGTGGGTGCACGGTGGCGGTTGGGTCCTGTTCACGAACGACGACTATGACGCGTCCTGCCGCGCCCTGGTCAACCGGACGGGCGCGATCGTGGTGTCGCCGGAGTATCGCAAGGCTCCCGAGCACGTGTTCCCGGCCGCTCACGAGGACGTGCTGGCCACCTACCGGTGGCTCCGGACCAACGCCACCGGCCTCGGCGGCGACCCGTCACGCATCGCCATCGGTGGCGAGGGCGTCGGGGCGAACATGGCAGCCGCGACCTGCGGTCAGCTCAAGCAGGCAGGTGAGCCATTGCCCGTGGCGCAGGTGCTCGTATGTCCGCTGACCACCACCGCCCAGTACGGCGCGTCCATGCGGGACGCCGCAGACGCACGACCGCTGAATCGTCCACTGCTGTCCTGGATGATGATGCACGCCTTCCTTGGCGTGACGGACAGTCTGAAGGACCCCAGGGTCGATCTGCTCAGGCTCTCCGCGCAGGGCCTCGCCGGTCTGCCGCCGACACTGACCGTCACCACCGACCGTGACGTGCTGCAGAGCCAGGGTGACGAGTGGTGCGCCCGCTTGGAGGCCGCCGGCGTGCGGGCCACGTCGGTCCGTTACGGGGCAGTGATGCACGACTTCTTCGGCCTTGCCGCGGTGCTGGACAAGGCCGGGCACGCCCAAGAGGAGGTCGCCCTGCACCTGCGCCAGGCGTTCGGGGAGGCCCCGGCCGCACATCCGTTGGATGGTGCACCGATGCGAGCGCCCAAGGTCATCGGGTGACGCTGGCTGCCATGTCGTGGATCGTCCAGCTGCTGGCCTCGCCCGTACAACGGTGTGTCGCCGGCTCGCGGACGGTTCGGCGCCGGCGCTGTCGGGCGAACTGGTCGAGGAGGTCCGGATCCGGGTGGGGCTGGGCATCGTCGGCGACCGGTACTTCGGCAAGCATGCGCATCGCGACACACCCGTGACCGTGATCGCGCAGGAGTCCATGCCGCCCGGCGTTGATCTGGTGCAGGTCCGGCGGAACCTCCTCGCTGCCGGCATCGCCGTTTTGGGTCAGCCTAGGGCGAGGAGGCAGGACTCGTTGCCTTCCGAGTCGGCGAGGACGGTCCACGGGACATCGTGGTCCAAGTCGATGGCGATGGCGATGGCGATGGCGATGGCGATGGCGATGGCGATGGCGATGGCGCCGAGGGTCGCAGTCTGGCCGCCTCGGCCCCCAGTGTCCTGAGTCGTTGATTCATTGTTGGATTGTGGTACGGGCGATGGTCGGGGCGGCCCACGCCGACACGGTACGACTCTGCATCCGGTGCCGAGCCAATATCACTGCTCGGCGCAAGCCCGTTGCGGTTGGCGGGATACCCGCCGGGCGAGGGCTCAGGGCCGGGCTGATCCTCCCGGCTCTGGGTCCCACCGGGTCAGGCTGTCGCCATCTGGCGGATGTGTTTGCCCTCGGCGAACTCCTCGACCATCTTGGCGCAGAAGGCCGGGAGGTCGCTGGGGCTGCGGCTGGTGACCAGGCCGTTGTCGACCTGCACCTGTTGGTCCACCCAGGTCCCACCCGCGTTGCGGATGTCGGTGCGCAGGCTGGGGAACGAGGTGACGGTCCGGCCGTTGACGATCCCGGTCTCGACCAACGACCAGGGGCCGTGGCAGATCGCCGCCACCGGCTTCTGTTGCTGGAAGAACGCCCGGACGAAGTCCATCGCCTGCGGGTTCATCCGGAGCCGGTCGGGGTTGACCGTCCCGCCTGGCAGCAACAGCGCATCGTAGTCGGCCGCGTCGGCCTCGTTCACGGTCCGGTCCACCCGATAGCGGTTGGCGGGATCGATGTCCTGGTTCATCGACTGGATCTCGCCGGATTTCAACGAGATCAGGTGAACCTCCGCCCCCGCCTGCTCCGCGGCGGCCCGGGACTGGGTGTACTCCACGTCCTCCACCCCGTCGGCGGCGAGACAAGCGACTCGCTTGCCGGTCAGTGGCTGCTGGCTCTGCGCCATTTTGCGGCTCCCTTCGTGGCGCCGCCCCGTCGGCGGCGCATCGCTCGCTCGCGGTCGCCTTCCCGGTGCGGGCACCGGCAAACAGGCCAGCAAACACCGCTCGAGGGCGGACAATCGGGCCACATGCCCGCTGCACACCGACGGGTCTGGGTGGAGAGGTCGCGCTACGAGGGTGTGCCGCCTGTCGCAGCGGGTAACGCAGCCGAGACCCTGGTATCCCGGGCTCCCGGAAAGGCCCTCATGACCCTCGCTGCCGACGTGATCGAGCTGCCGTCCGGCCAGACGATGCCCGTTCTCGGCCAGGGAACCTGGTACCTCGGCGAGCGCCCCGCGAGGCGGCGAGACGAGATAGCCGCCCTACGCGCCGGGCTCGGCCTGGGCATGACCGTGATCGACACTGCGGAGATGTACGGTGACGGCGCTTCCGAGGAACTCGTCGGCGAGGCGATCATCGGACGACGCGCCGACGTCTTTCTCGTCGACAAGGTGCTGCCGTCCAATGCCAGCCGACGGGGAACAGTGCAGGCCTGCCGCCGCAGCCTGCAACGACTCGGCGTCGACCACATCGACCTCTACCTGCTGCACTGGCGCGGCACGCATCCACTCGACGAGACGATCGAGGCGTTCGCAGAACTCGTCGGCGCCGGTGACATCGGGCAGTGGGGTGTGAGCAACTTCGATCTCTCCGACATGACGGAGCTACTCGAGGCGGGCGGGACTTCCTGCGCGACCAATCAGATCCTGTACAACCTCACCCGCCGTGGTCCCGAGTACGACCTCCTGCCGTGGCTACGCGAGCACCGAATCCCGGTGATGGCGTACTCGCCGATCGAGCAGGGCCGACTGCTCGGCCACCCCCAGGTCGCGGAGGTCGCCGCCCGGCACGGGGCCACGCCCGCTCAAGTGGCGCTGGCCTGGCTGCTGCGGCAGGAGATGGTCGCGGCCATCCCCCGATCGTCCAAGCCCGAACACACCCGGGAGAACGCGGACGCGCGCAACCTGCATCTGACTGACGAGGACGTGGCGGCACTCGACACGGCGTTCCCGCGGCCGGTCAGCCCACAACCGCTGGAGATGTTGTAGCGTCACCGACCGTTTCGGCAGACGGCGCCGGTCGAGGTCGGCGCCGTCCGATCGGCGATCCGGCGGTGCAGGGCGGTGAGCGGCGGGCTGACGGTGGTGTAACGCTCGCGCACCCCTCCCGGGGGGTTGGCCCGGGCCAACTCGACGGCCGTCGCCATGGCCGGGTCAGCAGCGGTCGGCGGTTGCCCGGTGGCGGCTCGTCGCGTAGCCCGACGTCACCGCTGTCCCGGCCCCCGATCAGGGAAGACCTGCTCTGGGTCCGACAGGTGGCCTTGGCGGTCAACAGCTTGAGCACGGGTCGGCCGCCGACCGTGACATCCCAGCAGCGGCTCGTCGGCGAACACCGCACACGATCTCAGCCCGTTTGCGGGTGATCAGCTCCCGCGCCGTCTTCGAGCCGGTCGCCTGACCGTCAGCTCCCCGATGGCGGGGGGCGACGCGCGAGCCGGCGGATGAGAGGCACCTGGTACAGACCGGCGCTGGTGACGGCGTAGAAGACCGGCAGCAGGACGAAGATCACCAGGCCGGCGAGCGGTGCGACCAGGTACCCGATGAGCCCTGCGGCGACATAGAGGATGACCCCGACGAGTGCCCGCAGCCGCTCGGCGGGAAAATGCCGTTCACTCACCTTCTCTTCGAGCAGGTCCTGGCGCCGAGCCAGGTAATGGAAGAACGCCAGCCAGCTGGCGCAGAGCAGCGCGCCGATCAGCGAGTAGAAGGCGACGGCCACGCGTTGGTCCTGCTGGTCGTGCTCTTGAAGCGCGTGCGAGACGACGGCGGTCGGGAACGGCAGCAGCGCGGTGCTGAACAGGACGAGGAGGTTCACCCAGTGCAGGCCCCGATCACTTTCCTTGACGCGATTGAACGAACCCTTGTGGTTCAGCCAGACGATGGCGACGTAGGCGTACGAGGCGAGATAGGCGAGGTAACTCGGCCACTGCCCCAGCAGCCCCGACAGCAGGTGACCGGGCGATACGTCTGGCACCCGGAGATCCAGCACGAGCAGCGTGATGATGATGGCGAAGACGGCATCGCTGAACGCTATGGCACGGCTGGTGTCCGACCGGGTGCCCATGTCGTCGGTTGGCCTGTTCACGGCTGGTGGCTACCCACCGACGGCCACGGTAACCAGCTCCGCGCAACCGAACCAATAGTGCGAATCGCGAGGTCTGGGGCGAAGCGGATTGCAAGAATTCGACCGCCAGACGGTCTCGGAGTCGCCGCAGGGCGGAATCTTCACACGGGGTAGTGGATGAAAACGGTCGTGTACGACGGGCCACGGATGGTCAGCGTCTAGGAGGTGCCGGACGCCAGGATCGAGCGACCGACGGACGCCCTGGTACGCATCACGACGACGAACATCTGCGGATCCGACCTGCACCTGTACGACGGGCGCACGGATCTACAGAAGCAGGGGAAGGCGCCGTTCGACTACGGCATGTTCTGGTTCAAGGGGCAGAGCATGGGCACCGGTCAGTGCAACGTGAAGAACTACAACCGGCAGTTGATGAACCTCATCGCGAACCACAAGGCCGAACCCTCTTTTCTGGTGTCGCACGAGCTGAAGCTGGACCAGGCACCGGAGGGGTATCGGAACTTCGATGTCCGCGCTGATGGCTGGACCAAGGTGCTGCTGCACCCGGACGGCGGACGTTGACGACGATTTGGCCGCATGAGACGCGGAGGCGGTACCCGGTGTGGGTGCCGCCTCCCTCGGGTTGGTTACCCGAGGAAGGTCGCCGCCGCACGAGCCGCAGGCGGTACCGGCCATGGCTTTCTCGTTCTCCCACACCGCCGTAGGCAGCCGCGGCATCGCCTGCGGATCGTCGTGACCCGCCCATTCCGCCGGGACCAGCAGCTCTTGCGTTCCGCGCCCGACAGCATCCCTTCCACGAACTCCACGGCGGTCCGGCGCGGCTCCGTCCGAACCAACCGGCACGAGACATCCGTCACCGCCTTGCCCAGACGGCGGTCAGTTGACCGCTGACGGAACTCATCGAGTGTCCGAATCACACATACGAGACCATCCGATATGAGATGGTTTGCGTCTGAAGGACGCCGTTTACCGACGGCACTCACACGAGCAGATCAAGCGACGGGGGCGGACATGCGGTGGCTGATCGGTGGAGCGGTCGCGCTGGCCGGCGGGATGGTCGCCCGGCGGCTGCTCGGCGGGGCTGGCCGGAGCAACGACCAGTGGCAACGGGGTCAGGCACGGCGGCGCGGGCCGAGGTGGCATGTGGCGACGGTGAACCGACCGGCCGGTGACGTCGCTCCGGGCGGACAGTTCCCCGAGCCGCTGGCCGGGCTCGGCGACGCCGTCGAGATCCAGGTCCGGCCGGCTGCTGGCGGCCGGGGCACCGAGATCGCCGTACGGCTGCGCGACGGCGCCCGACTCCCTCTTGCCGCCGCCGCCCGGCGGGCCGCCGGCCGGGATCCCGAACAGGCGATCCGGGCCGCGCTGCGAGAGTCGAAACAGTTGATCGAGACCAGTGAGGTTCTCCACCCGGACTATCCGCCCACCACCGAGTCGACTCCGTTGAACAAGCCACTGCAGATGGCCACCCGACAGGGTCGGCGGGAGGGACGGCTGTGAAGGCACTGGTCTGGGAGGGAGCCAACGAACTCGCGGTGCGGCAGGTTCCGGACCCGAAGATCCGCAACGAGCAGGACGCCATCGTCCGGGTCCGCCGGACCGTGACCTGCGGATCGGACCTGCACCTGCTCGGCGGGTACATCCCGTTCATGGAACGCGGCGACGTCCTCGGGCACGAGTTCCTCGGCGAGATCGTCGAGGTCGGCCCGCAGGTACGCAACCACAAAGTAGGCGACCGGGTCGTCGTCTGCTCGTTCATCTCCTGCGGCAAATGCTGGTACTGCCAGCAACAACAGTTCTCGCTGTGCGACAACGGCAACACGAACCCGGCGATCACCGAGAACGTCTGGGGCTCAGCGCCCGGAGGCTGCTACGGCTACTCGCACGCCCTCGGGGGCTTCGCCGGCAGCCACGCCGAGTACATCCGCGTCCCCTACGCCGACCAGGGCGCCTTCACCGTCCCGGACGCGGTGAGCGACGAACGCGCGCTGTTTGCCTCCGACTCCGCCCCGACCGGCTGGATGGGCGCCGACCTCGCCGGGGTGAAACCGGGCGATGTCGTTGCGGTCTGGGGCGCCGGGGCGGTAGGACAGATGGCGGCCCGCGCATCCGTGCTGCTCGGCGCCGACCGGGTGATCGTCATCGACCGACTCGACAACCGGCTCCAGATGGCCCAGACGCATCTCGGCGTCGAGACGCTGAACTACGAGCAGCAGGACATCGGCGCCGAGTTGCTGGAGCGCAGTGGCGGTCGAGGCCCGGACGTCTGCATCGAGGCCGTCGGGATGGAAGCACACAGCAACGGTCCGCAACTCTGGTACGACCAGGTCAAGCAACAGTTGCGGATCGAGTCCGACCGACCGATCGCCGCCCGGGAGGCGATCTACAACTGCCGCAAAGGCGGCAGCGTGTTCGTCCTGGGCGTGTTCGCCGGCCTGGTGGACAAGTTCCCGCTCGGCGCGCTGATGAACAAGGGACTGACCCTGCGCGGCGCCCAACAGCACGGACAGCGCTACATTCCCATGCTGCTGGAGCGGATGGCCCGCGGCGAACTGGTCACCGAGCACCTCGCGACGCACACCATGCCGTTGGACGAAGCTCCACGCGGCTACGAGATGTTCAAACAGAAGCTCGACGGATGCGTACGGGCCGTCTTCCAGCCCACCAGCTGACCGGTACCGCCGACGCGACCATCACCTCTGCCCTCGCACCTGTGCCGTTCGTAAACCTGGTTCTGGCTACGCTGCCTGCGAGTATTCGCTGATCATGCCGTGGAGGATCTTCCGCCGCTGTACCCGGATCGTGGCCAGGTCGACCACCGGTGGAGGTGGTGTCTCGCGGTTCGGTGGGCGTTGTGCCCGACCCTGATGGGGCTGATGGGTCGTTGTAGTGCGTGACGTACTCGTCCAGCACGATCCGCAGGTGCCGCGGGTTGTAGATCAGCATCCGGTCCAGGCGTTCCCGACGTACCGTGCGTACCCACCGTTCGGCGTGGGCGTTGGCGCGCGGTGCGCCGGGGGGCTACGCAGGATCTCAATCTCTTCGGCGGTGAACACGTCGTCGAAGATAGCGGTGTACTTGGTGTCCCGGTCCCGGATCAGAAACCTGAACTGGGACCCTCGGTCCCCGAGGTCCATCGCATGAAGCATAAACCAGCCTGGTAAGGAGTCCTTACAACTTCCCCGACCGGTCCTTACAACTTCCCCGACCGGTACGTCAGGCACAGCAACCACGTACTACGGATCGACGTGATCGGCACCGACACGGACCGCGCCGACGCCACCTTCCGCCGGACATCCTGACAACCGCCATCGCCGTGCGATCGGCGGCGGTCGTACCGGTCCCGTGTACGAATCCGAATGTTCGTGAACGTATGGGTTCGAAGGCTGGTGTCCTGTTGGCGGTTCCGATACCGATGTAACCCAGAAGACATCAGGTTGATGTCGGAGCCCAGAGAGGCCAAATCTAGTGATTGGACATTTCACGACAAGGACCCGGTTGCTGGTCACCCTGGTGGCTGCGTTGACCGTGGTGGTGGGCGGCGGCGTGGTGGTGGTCGCGTCGTCGCCGGCGGCTGCCGCGACCAGCCAGTTCCGCGGGATGAACTGGGCGGTGTTGGGTGACAACTTCAGCACCGGCCCGCTCGTCGTGCAGGGCCTCAGCTCGTCCGACAGCAACGCGACGGTGCGGGCCAAGGCGAATGCCCTCTACGACGACATGGCTTCCACCATGGGGGTCAACACCATCCGGCTGCCGATCAACACCCACACGGTGGGCACGGCCTGGTGGGAGGCCTACCGAGGCGCCATCGACGCCGCCACCGCCCGCGGATTCAAGGTCATCCTCGCCTATTGGGAGGACGGCGCCGCCTCCGGCGGCAGGATCACCAACCTCGCCGCGTGGAACACGATGTGGTCGACGGTGACCAACACCTACGGCACGAACACCAACGTCTACTTCGAGCCGATGAACGAACCGCACGGTTACAGCTCGACGGAATGGCGCAACGTCGCGGCGAACTGGCTCAGCTACCACTACTCCGCGACGCCCAGCCGGGTGCTCATCGGCGGCACCGGCTTCAGCCAGGACCTTCGGGACGTCTGCAACGACACCCGCTTCAACTCGACGCTGCTCTCCTTCCACTACTACGCCTTCTTCTACGGCGCGATGACCTACGACGCCTTCCGCAGCCACATCCAGACCCGCCTCGGCAACTGCGCCTCCCGGGCGGTCGCCACCGAGTTCGGCGCGCCCATGAACGACGGCCGGAACTACGCCGACGCGAGCAGCACCGACAACTTCGTGCGCTACATCCGCGCCATGGCGCAGGTCATGCGCGACAACGGCATGGGCGGCACCTACTGGCCCGCCCTCGGTGGCAAACCCGGCACCATCGGCTACGACTGGTACTCGATGTTCTCCCTCAGCGGCAGCGGCACCGACCTCAACCTGACCGTCCGCAACACCTCCGGCGCCGACCGGATCCGCTACGGCTGGGGCGACACCATCGGCAGCGACCCCACGACACCTCCGCCAACGACAGGAACGTTCTACCGGATCAATGTGCGCCACAGCGGCAAGGCCATGGAGGTCCAATCACCGAACACCGACAACGGTTCGCGCATCGGCCAGTACACCTACGGCGGCAACGCCTGGCAGCAGTGGCAATTCCAGGACGCCGGCAACGGCTACTGGCGCATCGTCAGCCGACACAGCGGAAAGTGCATCGACGTGGTGAGCGCCTCCACCGCCGACGGCGCCCAACTCATCCAGTACACCTGCGGCACCGGCACCAACCAGCAGTTCCAGATGCTCACCAACGGCAGCTACTTCCAACTCCGCGTACGACACAGCAACAAGTGCGTCGACGTCCCGTCCGCGTCGACCGCGGACGGCGTGATCCTCACCCAGTACACCTGCCACACCGGCACCAACCAGCAGTGGTCGCGCACGGCCGCCTGACGGTCGCCTCGACGTCACCGCCGAGCGTGGACCGCACGCTCCGGTACCGAGCCTGTGCTCGGTACCGGAGCGTGCGTGCCGCGCGGCTCGGCGGGCACGGGAAATCACGCCGCGCTGCTGGGTGGGACGCCGCGGCGACGTCGACCGGGTCGGGCCTCGCGTGCGGCGCGGCCCCGGCCGGGGCGGCCCGTCACGCGCGCGGCGGAGAGGTCGACTCGCGGACCCGCAGGGACGGGCTGATGACGACCCGATGTGCGGGGCGTTCGGGGTCGGTGAGCCGGTCGGCGACCAGCCGCACCGCGGCGCGGCCGATCGAGCGCCGTGGCGGTCGTACCGCGGTCAGCGGTGGGCTGAAGAGCTCGGCGACCTCGTCGTCGTACGCAACGATGGAAAGATCGCCGGGCACGGCCAGGTGCCGCTCCTCGCAGTGCTGCACCAGCGCGATCGCCTCGGGGTCGGCATGCACCAGCAGTGCGGTGGTGCCGGTCACCTGGCACTGGTGGAGGACGGCGTCGAGCGCGGCGTCTCGCTCTGGTGCGCGGGCGTCCGGCACCGCGGCCGCGACGGTGGCGTCCGGGTCCAGCCCGCACTCTGCCGTGGCGTCGAGCCAGCCGCGCCGGACGTGCCGGCTGGTGGGGCTGTTGGCGGCGACCACCAGGCCGACCTTGCGGTGCCCGAGGGAGGTGAGGTGCCGCACCGCCATGGCCGCGCCGAGCGCGTGGTCGGTGACCACCGACTCCATCACGGCGTGGTGGCTGCCCACCGTGGCCGTGCGTTCCAGCAGGACGACGGGGAAGCCGAGTTGGTCGAGCCACTCGATCGTGCGCTCGGAGGTGGGCGCGTCCATGCGCGGCGCGATGATCAGGCCGTCGACGGCCATCCGTTCCACGAGCCGGGCCAGCTGGGGCTTGTCGTCCTCGGAGTCGTACGAGGAGCCGCGAAGCACCACGCGCATGTCGAGCTCGCGGGCGGCCTCCTCGGCGCCGCGGGCCACGTCCGGCCAGTAGTAGTCCAGCGAGGGCACCAGCATGCCGAGGGAGCGTCCGTCGAGCGAGTCGAGGCCCGCGCCGGGTGCCTCGTCGGCGGTCGGGGTGTCGCCCGGCGTGACCAGCGCGACCCCGCCGTGGACCCGGTTGACCAGACCTTCGGCGGCGAGCTGGGCGATGTCGCGGCGGATGGTGACCGGTGCGGCGCCGAGCGCGTGGGACAGGTCGGAGATGCGCATCGCCCCGTCGCGTTGCAGCGCCTCCAGCAGATGCTGGCGGCGGGCGACCTGCAGCGGTCCGCGAGCCTCCGTCGTGCCGGCAGCGGGACTGTCCTTGGTCATGGGGCACCTCCGAAGAACACTTCGTGCGGCGGAAGCGCCTCCACGGTGAGGACGAACTCGCCGGCCGGTCCGAACGCGGTGACGTCGATCGCGAGCCGGTGCAGCCGCGCTCCCCACACGTCGAAGAGCATAGGGTCCTCGATCGGGCGTACCGTCGCTGTGCAGGGGGCGGACGCCGGGCGCCAGCTCAGCCCGACCCGGCCGGCACCGTCGAGCGCGGTGACCTCGGCGCGCCCGTCGCCGAGCCGCACCTGACCGGCGACGAGCAGGTGGACGTGGGTCGGAGGCGGCTCGGCGGTCGGGTCGAGCGTCCAGGCGTCGACCACCACGACGCGGCCGCTGTGCCGCTCCAGCCGGGCGGTGCGCCACCAATGCCGCAGGTCCGGCCGCGGGTACGCGGCGGCGATGTCCATGGTGGCCTCGGCCCTGGTGTCGTCGCAGGCACGGGCGATGTGACGGGCGGCGAAGCCCTGGCCGGGGGCCTGGCCGGGGGCCTGGCCGGGGG
>NZ_JADPUN010000229.1 GCF_015690345.1 Plantactinospora alkalitolerans
CCCGGGTGGGCGGCGGCTCGTCCGCGTCCTCGTCCACCGGTGCGGCTGCGCCGGCACCGCCGGGTGCCGGTGGCGAGCCGTCCCCGGCCGCTCCGGGCGCCCTCTTCCCGGCCGGTTCGGCGATGACCTCGGCTGGTTGGGCGACGACCTCGGCGATGGCCTCGGCCGGCTCGGCGACGGGTTCGGCGACGACCTCGGCCGGTTCGGCGACGACCTCGGCGACGACCTCGGCGACGACCTCGGCCGGTTCGGCGACGACCTCGGCCGGCTGCTCCACCCGTCGGGTGGCGTCCGGGTCTGCGGGCCGGTCCTCCCCGGACGCGTCGGCCGCTGCCGTGGCCACTGCCTCGGCCGCTGGCGGTTGCTCCGCGCCGGAGGAGACGTCGGCGGGCGCTGGCTCCTCGACACGGGTGGCGTCGCGGTCCGGCTGCTCCTCGACGCGGGTGTGCCCGGCAGACCCGTCCCGGTCGGCCGGGGTGTCGGTGGGCGACCGGGACGACCGGTCCGACGGCTCTGCCTGACTCTCCCGATCGCCGACGGCCCCGGTCGTCGACCGGTCGACCGATGGTGGCGGCTCGGATGGAGCGGCTCGGCCCGCCGGTTCGGTCGCGTCCGGCTGCGGCTGCGGCATTGTTCAGGTCTCCTCTCGCGCCCGTTCGAGGTTAGTACCGCCTGACCAATTTTCCCGGCGACGCGAGGCCCCGCCGGGTGTCGCCGACAGTGCGGTGACCAGGTGTATGGGACAGGTGACCTCAGGTGATGGCTTACTACTCGTCCGGGCCGGTCCGGCAACGCGTACCCTGGACCGCTGGTCGGGTATTCCAGCCAGATGTTCCCGGGAGGTTCCATGAGCGCCGCGTCGACCGCCGCGAGCAGGTCAGCGGCGATGACCGTCTGGCCGCAGCTTGAGCCGCTGCTGCCCCAGGTGAGCAAGCCGATTCAGTACGTCGGTGGCGAACTGGGCGCGGTGGTGAAGGACTGGGACTCGGCGGTTGTCCGCTGGGCACTGATGTATCCGGACGCATACGAGGTGGGCCTCCCGAACCAGGGCGTCCAGATCCTCTACGAGGTGCTCAACGAGCTGCCCGACGTGCTGGCCGAACGGACCTACTCGGTCTGGCCGGACCTGGAGGCGCTGATGCGCGCCGGAGGTGTGCCGCAGTTCACCGTCGAGGCGCACCGGCCGGTCGGCGCGTTCGACCTGTTCGGGATCTCGTTCGCCACCGAACTGGGCTACACCAACCTGCTGACCGCGATCGACCTGGCCGGCATTCCACTGCTGGCCGCCGACCGTACCGACGAGCACCCGGTGATCGTGGCCGGCGGACATGCCGCGTTCAACCCCGAGCCGATCGCCGACTTCGTCGACGCGGCCGTGCTCGGTGACGGCGAGGAAGCCGTACTGGAGATCACCGAGATCGTCCGGGAGTGGAAGGCGGAGGGCAGCCCCGGTGGCCGGGACGAGCTGCTGCTGCGGCTGGCGCGTACCGAGAGCGTCTACGTGCCGCGCTTCTACGACGTCGACTACCTGCCCGACGGCCGGATCCAGCGGGTCGTGCCGAACCGGCCCGACGTGCCGTTCCGGGTGCACAAGCGGACGACGATGGACCTGGACGCCTGGCCGTACCCGAAGAAGCCGATCGTGCCGCTCGCCGAGACGGTGCACGAGCGGTACGCCGTGGAGATCTTCCGGGGTTGTACCCGGGGTTGCCGGTTCTGCCAGGCCGGCATGATCACCCGGCCGGTCCGGGAACGGTCGATCACCACCGTGGGACAGATGGTCAAACAGGGGTTGGAGTACTCCGGCTTCCACGAGGTGGGCCTGCTGTCGCTGTCGTCGGCGGACCACTCCGAGATCGGTGACATGTGCTCGGGCCTGGCTCAGCAGTACGAGGGGACCAACGTCTCGCTCTCGCTGCCGTCGACCCGGGTCGACGCGTTCAACATCGAACTGGCCCAGGAGCTGTCCCGCAACGGCCGGCGGACCGGGCTCACCTTCGCCCCCGAGGGTGGGTCGGAACGGATCCGCAAGGTGATCAACAAAATGGTGACGGAGGAGGACCTGATCCGCACCGTGGTCACCGCCTACACCAACGGGTGGCGGCAGGTGAAGCTCTACTTCATGTGTGGGCTGCCGACCGAGGAGGACGAGGACGTCCTGCAGATCGCCCGGCTCGCGCACGAGGTGATCAAGGCGGGTCGGGCGGCCACCGGCTCCAAGGACATCCGCTGCACCGTCTCGATCGGCGGCTTCGTACCCAAGCCGCACACCCCGTTCCAGTGGGCCAGGATGGAACGGCCCGAGGTGATCGACAACCGGCTCCGGCTGCTCAAGCAGGCGATCAACTCCGACCGTTCGCTCGGTCGGGCGATCGGCTTCCGGTACCACGACGGTGAGCCGTCGCTGATCGAGGGACTGCTGAGTCGGGGCGACCGCCGGGTCGGCGCCGTGATCCGCCGGGTCTGGGAGAACGGCGGCCGGTTCGACGGCTGGAGCGAACACTTCTCCTACCAGCGCTGGATCGACGCCGCCGCGGAGGTGCTGCCCTCGTTCGGGGTCGACGTCGACTGGTACACCGTCCGGGAGCGGGAGCAGGCCGAGGTGCTGCCCTGGGACCACCTCGACTCCGGCCTGGACAAGGACTGGCTCTGGCAGGACTGGCAGGACTCGGTGTCGGAGTTCGAGCAGGACGACTGCCGGTGGACGCCGTGCTTCGACTGTGGCGTCTGCCCGTCCATGGACACCGAGATCCAGATCGGGCCGACCGGCCGGAAACTCCTGCCGCTCACCCCGGTCAACGCCGGCCTGCGGATGCCGGCCGACCCCGACCCCGCACACGCACACGCACACTGAGCCGATCCGAGCACGGCTGTCCCGGACCGGAGACCTGACCCGCCTCCGGGACAGTCGGCCCGGTACCGGACACTGGTCCCACCGCAGCGCGAAGCGGCTCGACGTCACCGGGGTGCAGCACCGACCCCGCCCACCACAGGAGCACCACGATCAGCAGGAAACCACAGCCGGAGGGCGGCCAGGCGCCGGTCGTGCAGCGGATCCGGATCAGGTACGCCAAGCGCGGCCCGTTGCGGTTCACCTCGCACCGTGACTTCGCCCGTGCCTTCGAACGCGCGTTGCGGCGGGCCGGCGTACCGGTGGCCTTCTCCCAGGGCTTCACGCCGCATCCCAAGATCTCCTACGCCAGTGCGGCGCCCACCGGGGTCGCCAGCGAGGCCGAGTACCTGGAGATCGGGCTCCAGGCACCGGTGGACCCGTCCGACCTGCGGACGGCGTTGGACTCGGCGCTGTCCCCGGGGCTCGACGTCCTCGACGCCGTCGTCGCGGGCAGCGGAAGCCTGGCGGACCGGATCGACGCGTCGCGGTGGCGGATAGAACTGCCCGGGATCGAACCCGATGTCCTTCGCAACGCCGTGTCGGCCTTCCTGGCCGCCGCCGAGGTGATGGTCGAACGGATGACCAAGCAGGGCCGACGTGTTTTCGACGCCCGTGCCGCCGTGAGCGGTATCGATGTGATCGAGAGGACCGGGGCACCTTCCGGGGTCGCGGGCGTACCGTGTGCGATACTCGAAATGGTCGTGCGGCAGGTCACCCCGTCCGTACGACCCGATGACGTCCTTTCTGGCCTCCGCGTGGTGGCCGACCTGGAGCCGCCGGTGCCGCCGAGGGCGACCCGGCTGGCGCAGGGCACGCTGACCGCGCAGGGGGAGATCGTGGATCCGTTGGAGGCGGACCGCGACGGGGCAGCCATCGGCGAACGCTAGTCGGAAATCCGGCCGGCGGCAGGTAGGCAGACTTCGGCGACCCGGTCACCTTGACGCGTCACCGGAAATACTTTGCGGCAACCCTGCGTGGCAGCGCTCACCCGCGCCCGGGGAAGCCAGAACTGGAGAACGTCCATGCTCGAGAACGAGCCAGAGGGCGGGGAACGGACCGGCGCACAGCCGGCCGACGCCGCCGAGAACACTGGCACCGAGGCGCCCGTGCGCCGGGTCCGCACCACGCGTCGCCGTACGTCGGCGACGAGTGAACCGACGCCGACCGGCGCGCCGAGCGAGGCGCCCAGTACGGCCCGGTCGGGCAGCGGGGAAGCGCCCGACCCCGAGGTGCTGGCACCGGTGGCCGGTGACACGGAGCCCGCACCGAAGACGACGCGTCGACGGCGAAAGGCCACCACGGCCGACAAGAAGGACGAAACCGGTCTTTGGCCGGCGGACGGTGCACCGATCGGTGACGCCGGTACGACCGTGGGTGGCGAGCCGCCCGCTCCGGCCGTCGAGTCCGTACCGCCGGTCGAGTCCGTACCGCCGGTCAAGGTGACCCGGACGCGGCGGAAGAAGGCGGCTCCGCCCGTCGAGCCGACCGAAGCGGCGGTCGAGCCGAGCGGTGTGCCGGCCGAGCCGGGCGGTGTGGTGACCGGGGCCGGTGACCCGGCCGTGGCCCGTACCGGTGACCCGGCCGTGGCCCGTACCGGTGACCCGGCCGTGGCCCGTACCGGTGACGGTCCCGAACCGACCGGCACGCCGGCGGTGACCGGCGGCACGACCGGATCGACCGTCGGCGCCCCTGGCGCCGCCGAGCCGGCCGCCAGCGGTGGCCAACCGGATGCCCAGCTTCCCGGCGGTGACGGCGGTGCCAGGCTGCTGGAGCCGGCCGAGGTTCCCGAGGAGGCGCCGCGAGGCCGCCGACGGCGGGCCGCGCTCTCCGCACCCACCGTGCTGTTCATGGCGCCGGAGCCGGAGACCCCGCCGGGCCGGCCCGCCACGCCGGTCGAGCCGGTCGCGGTCGTCCGACCCGTCGAGGTGGAGGTCGAGGCCGAGCCGGGCGAGCCCGCCGAGACGCTCCGGCGCCGTCGTCGCGGGCGCCGGACCACCGAGCAGCCGGTCGAGCCCGAGGCCGAGGCGGAGGTCGAGGTCGCCACGGACGACGAGGCCCTCGACGCCGTGGACCAGGACGAGGACGACGAGACG
>NZ_JADPUN010000394.1 GCF_015690345.1 Plantactinospora alkalitolerans
GACCGGGGTCGGCGGCCGGCGCGGGGGCCGGCGCGTGTGCGGCGGCCCGGACCGCGGCGGCGACCGCCGGGGCCACCCGGGAGTCGAACACGCTCGGCACGATCACCGTCGGGTTGAGCTTCTCGGCGCCGACCGCGTCCGCGATGGCCCGGGCGGCGGCGATCGCCATCTCCTCGGTGAACTCCTCGGCGTGCGCGTCGAGCATGCCCCGGAAGACACCGGGAAACGCGAGCACGTTGTTGATCTGGTTCGGCTGGTCCGACCGGCCGGTGGCGACCACGGCGGCGTGCTTGCGCGCCTCCCTGGGGTCCACCTCCGGATCCGGGTTGGCCAGCGCGAAGACGATCGAGTTCGGCGCCATGGCGGCGATGTCGTCGCCGGTGAGCAGGTTGGGGGCGCTGACTCCGATGAAGACGTCCGCGCCGCGCAGCGCCGCGCGCAGGTCACCGGAGAAGCCGCCCGAGTTGGTGTTCTCGGCCAGCCACTGCCAGGCGGGGTTGAGATCGGGCAGCCCGCGGTGCAGGGCGCCCTGGCGGTCGTACGCGATGATGTCGCCGACGCCCTGGCGGAGCAGCAGTTTCATGATCGCCGTGCCGGCGGCACCGGCCCCGGAGACGACCACCCGGACATCCGCGAGCTTCTTGCCCACGACGCGCAGCGCGTTGGTGAGCGCGGCCAGTACGCAGATCGCGGTGCCGTGCTGGTCGTCGTGGAAGACCGGAATGTCCAGCAGTTCGCGCAGCCGGTTCTCGATCTCGAAGCAGCGCGGCGCGGCGATGTCCTCCAGGTTGATCCCGCCGTATCCGGGGGCGATCGCCCGCACGATGGCGACGATCTCGTCCGGGTCCTGGGTGTCCAGCACCACCGGCCAGGCGTCCACGCCGCCGAAGCGCTTGAAGAGGGCGGCCTTGCCCTCCATCACCGGCAGTGCCGCCGCCGGGCCGATGTTGCCCAGTCCCAGTACGGCCGAACCGTCGGTGACCACCGCCACGGTGTTCCGCTTGATGGTCAGCCGCCGCGCGTCGTCCGGGTTCTCCGCGATCGCGAGACAGACCCGGGCCACTCCCGGGGTGTACGCCCGGGACAGCTCGTCCCGGTTGCGGAGAGACACCTTCGGGGTCACCTCGATCTTGCCGCCGAGGTGGAGCAGGAAGGTCCGGTCCGACACCTTCCGGACGTCCACCCCGTCCAGCGCGGTCAACGCCTCGACCACCTGGTCCGCGTGGGACGCGTCGGCGGTGTCGCAGGTCAGGTCGACGATCACGGTGGTCGGGTCGGAGTCGACCACGTCGAGCGCGGTCACGATGGCGCCGGCCTCGCCGACGCAGGTGGTGAGTCGGCCGATGGCCGAGGCGTCCGCCGTCACGCTTATCCGGATGGTGATCGAGAATCCGGCACTCGGCAGTCGCGTGATCGCCACGTGGTCCTCCGTCGTCGTTCTGCGGCCTCGCTGCCGCCGTCAGCATTCTGACCTGTGGCCCGGGGGAGCCATCGCCCGGGCCGGCGTAGGTCGCCAGCGGACGACCGGGGACCACCCTAGGCCGCCCTGGAACAGCCGCCGACGCCAGCCCTGAGCTGGGTGGTACCCCGGGGCGCCGGTACGCCGCGACGGCGGCCGGAGGACCGACCGACCAGTCGGGCGGCATATAGCGGGTGCGCCTGCGGGACGGGCATGTCACGATTGATTGGCACCAGAGCGCACAGTGGCACCAATGGGCGCAAAGGGTGACCAGAGTCCCTCCGGTGCCGCGAGGGTTACGGAATCCTCGGCGGCAACAGGGCGTTGGACACGAGGTGCGCGACGGTGTCGCGGCCCGGTGGGCCCTGCCCGCGGCGAGGAGCCCGGGACGGCGGCGAGGACGCCGGGACAGGACGGAGCTGTCGCGGGACAGCGACGGAGATCAGGAGGAACGCTTGCGAGACCAGGAAAGCTTCGTTCGGCTGGCGGATGAGGACCCCGACGCCATCATCATCGGCGGCGATGTCACCAGCGGCGAGCTGGAACTGGAGGACCGGCAGGCGCTCCGCCGCGTCGCGGGCCTGTCGACCGAACTCGCGGACGTCACCGAGGTCGAATACCGGCAGCTCCGGCTGGAGCGGGTGGTTCTGGTCGGCGTCTGGACGGACGGCACGGTGACCGACGCGGAGAACTCCCTGACCGAGCTCGCCGCGCTCGCCGAGACGGCCGGTTCGCAGGTGCTCGAGGGGCTGATCCAGCGCCGTAACCGGCCCGACCCGGCCACCTACATCGGTCGCGGCAAGGTCGACGACCTCGGTTCCGTGGTCCTTTCGTCAGGTGCGGACACGGTGATCTGCGACGGCGAGCTGTCCCCTTCCCAACTCCGCAACCTGGAGCAGCGCACCAAGGTCAAGGTCGTCGACCGGACCGCACTGATCCTGGACATCTTCGCCCAGCACGCCAAGAGCAAGGAGGGCAAGGCCCAGGTCGAGTTGGCCCAACTCGAATACCTGCTGCCCCGGCTGCGGGGTTGGGGCGAGAGCCTGTCCCGGCAGGCCGGCGGTAGCGGCCGGGGTGGCGGCGCGGGCGGCGGGGTCGGACTGCGCGGTCCCGGTGAGACGAAGCTGGAGACCGACCGGCGTCGGATCCGGATCCGGATCTCCCGGCTGCGTCGCGAGATCAAGAACATGCGGACGGCGCGCTACACCAAGCGGGCCCGTCGGCACCGCAGCGGCGTACCGGGTGTGGCCATCGCCGGCTACACCAACGCGGGCAAGTCCAGCCTGCTCAACCGGCTCACCAACGCCGGTGTACTGGTGGAGGACTCGCTGTTCGCCACGCTGGACCCGACGACCCGCCGGGCGTACGCCGCGGACGGGCGGGTCTACACGCTGTCCGACACCGTCGGGTTCGTTCGGCATCTGCCGCACCAGATCATCGAGGCGTTCCGTTCCACGCTCGAGGAGGTGGCCGACGCCGATCTCGTGTTGCACGTGGTGGATGGCGCCCACCCCGACCCGGAGGAGCAGGTGCGGGCGGTCCGGGAGGTGCTGGCCGAGGTCGGTGCCGACAAGCTGCCCGAGTTGCTGGTGGTCAACAAGTCCGACGCGGCGGACGAGGAGACCCTGCTCCGGCTCAAGCGAGCGTGGCCAGAGGCGATCTTCGTTTCGGCCCGTACCGGCCGGGGTATCGAGGACGCGCGGGCGGCCATCGAGGCCCGGCTGCCCCGTCCGGCGGTCGAGGTGCGGGCGGTCCTGCCGTACGACCGGGGTGACCTGGTCGCCCGGGTGCACCGGCGGGGCGAGGTGCTCGGTACCGCACACCTGCCGGAGGGGACGAAACTGCACGTACGGGTGGACGAGGCGCTTGCTGCGGAGTTGGCGCCGTACCGGGAGGTAGCGGGATGACCGGTCCCGCCTTTGCCCGATAACGTCGGGTTGATCACGCCGCCTCCCCGGTTAACGGCGACAGCATGCGACACTGGTCGGATGCGGCGAGTCCTCTCTTCCGTGCTGGTTGCCTCCGGCGTGCTCGGGTCGAGCCTTGGCCTGGTCGGGGCGAGCCTTGGCTTCGGAGCTGTCGCGGCCTCCGCCGCTGCCGGCAAAAAGGTCTGCACGATCCCCGACGAGCGCCTGACCGAGCTCTCCGGCTTGGTCGGCGCCTCGGGCGGTTACGTGGCGGTCAACGACGGCAGCGAGGATCCCGACCGGGAGCGGGTCTTCCTGCTGGACAGCAAGTGCAAGGTCAAGAAGGCGGTCGCGTACCCCAGCAGCCCGCGTGACCCGGAGGATCTCGCGATCTCCCCGGACAACAAGACGGTCTGGATCGCGGACATCGGCGACAACGGCACCGAGCGCCGGACCAGCGTCGTGCTCTGGAGCATGCCGGTCGCCGGCACCGCCAAGCCCGCGCTGCACCGACTGGTCTTCCCCGGCAACAAGCGACACGACGCCGAGGCCCTGTTGATCGGGGCCGACGGCGTGCCGCTGATCATCACCAAGACGACCGGCAAGGCGGAGATCTTCCGGCCCTCCGAAGCACTGAAGAAGGGCAACTCCGAGGGTGTGCCGCTGGCCAAGGCCGGCGAGATCACCCTGCCCAAGTCCACCACCGCCAACCGGTTCGGTCCGGCGGGCCGGCTGACCATCACCGGAGCGGCCCGGTCACCGGACGGTACCCGGATCGCGTTGCGTACCTACGCGGACGCGTTCGAGTGGGACGTCAAGGACAACGACTTCGTCAAGACGCTGACCGGCGGTACGCCCCGGATGACCCCGCTGGCGGATCCGTTCGGCGAGGCGATCGCGTACACCGCCGACGGCAAGACCTTCCTGACCGTTTCCGACGTCGCCTCGATCGACGAGGAGACGGACGTGACGATCCTGAGCTACACCCCGGCCAAGGTCGTGGCGGCGGCAGCGGCGGAAGGGGGAGCGGGCGGGACGAAGAAGGCCGAGAAGTCCTGGACCGACTCGCTGACCCTGGACGACATCACGTACCTCATCGCCGCGGTCGGCGTCATCGGCGCCGTACTCGTCGGTCTCGGCATCTTCGGGATCGTGCGGGCCCGGCGCCGCCCCCGGGAGGACGGGCTGGGAGCCGCCGGTCCGGACGGCGACGACAACGATCCGAGGGCCGGCCGGGGAGCCGTGCCGGGCGACGATCAGGATGCCCGGCGATCGGGGTACGACAACGGTGACGGGTCGAACTGGGGACCACCGCAGGCCGGCGGTTATGGCGACGGTTACCGCAGCGACCGCCCGGCCGACGACTACGAGCCGGCCGGGCGGGGCAGACCGGCCGGCGGCGTCTACGGTGGCCAGCCGGCCGGTGGCGGCGTCTACGGCGGTCAGCAGCCCGCCGGTGGCGGTGGGACGTACGGCGGCGGACGGCCGTCAGGACGTCCTGCCGGACGGCCTTCCGGCGGCGGGGGCGGTGGCGGGGTGTACGGCGGAACTCCGGCCGCTGGTGGCCCGCCTCCATCGGGGCGCCCC
>NZ_JADPUN010000395.1 GCF_015690345.1 Plantactinospora alkalitolerans
GTCGGCGCCCGGCCCGTCGCCGCCCGGCCCGTCGGCGCCAGCCAAACTCTGCTCGCCACCGGCCTGGCCGGCAACCACGGCCGCCTCGACCTGGTTGACCACCAGCAGGTCGACCGCGTCGAGCAACTCCGCCGGCAGCGGGCGGGCCGGTGCCGCGTTCAGTACGACGGTGGTGCCGGCGCCGCGGGCCCATCGGGCGGCCTGGACCACCGCCGACAACGGCACCTCAAGCTGGCACAGCAGTACGTCCGCCGCCTCGACGGCCACCCGGTCCGGGTCGGCGAGACTGGTCAGTTCGCCGTTCGCGCCGGGGGCGACCACGATGAGGTTCTCGGCCGACGCGTCCACCGCGATCAGCGCCACCCCGGACGGGCCGGGCACGTCCCGCAGGCCCCGTACATCGACATTCGACTCCGCGAGGTTGGCCCGGAGCTGGTCGGCGAAGCCGTCCCGCCCGATCGCACCGATGAACGCGCAACTCGCGCCGGCCCGCGCGGCGGCCACCGCCTGATTGGCACCCTTGCCTCCGGGGACGGTGCGCAGCGCGTTGCCGAGCACCGTTTCCCCCGGTCGGGGCAGTGTCGTCGTCGTCACCACCAGGTCCAGGTTCGTGCTTCCCACCACCACGACCCGGACCGGCGCCGGCTCGGTCGATCCTGCTGTCATGACGCCTCCCCAACGCTCGCCAGTTCCGGTTACGGAGGTGTATCGCCGCGTGTTCGAGCGGGGCGTCCCCATGCAGGATAGATCTCGGCGAACATGCGCCGGACTTCCGCATTTGATGCTGGCCGCGATCGTGCGTCCCCGCCGGCACGGGGCCCGATTGTCGATCCGGCCGACCTCGTTCGTATAGAAGGTAGGAGGCCGCCGGTGCCGTGCCGGCGGCGAGCCAGAACAGGAGGTGTCGAGATGCCGCAGTACCTGCTCAGCATCTACCAGCCGGACGGTGACCCACCCCCGCCCGAGGTACTGGAACCGATCATGAAAAACCTCGCCGCCCTGAACCAGGAGATGAAGTCCGCCGGGGCGTGGGTCTTCGCGGGCGGGCTGCATCCACCGAGCACGGCCACGGTGGTACGGGCCAGGGACGGCGACACGCTGATCACCGACGGCCCCTACGTCGAGGGCAGGGAGCACCTCGGCGGGTTCACCGTGGTCCAGGCACCCGACCTCGACGCCGCGCTGGTCTGGGGCCGCAAGCTCGCTGAGGCGATCGGCCTGCTACCGATCGAGGTACGGCCGTTGGCGGACGAGGCCGACAGCTGTGACCCCCCGCAGGCCTGACCGGCCCGATCCGGCACCCGGGGCCGCCCCGGAGATCGAGAGGGTGTTCCGCGCGGAGTACGGGCGCGCGGTCGCCGTCCTGGTCCGCGTCTTCGGCGACATCGACGTTGTCGAGGACGCGGTCCAGGACGCGTTCGCGACGGCGGTGCAGCGGTGGGCGTCCAGCGGACCGCCGCCCAGCCCGGCCGGATGGATCATCACGACCGCCCGCAACCGGGCGATCGACCGCCTCCGTCGGGAGGCGTCCCGACCGGACCGGCACGCCCAGGCCGCGCTGCTGCACGCCCAGAACGCTCACGACGCCCAGGAGGCCCACGACCAACCGGCCGAGGAGGGTCCCGTGCACGACGAACGGCTGCGCCTGATCTTCACCTGCTGCCACCCGGCGCTCGCGCCCACCGCCCAGGTCGCCCTGACGCTACGGCTACTGGGCGGACTCACCACGGCGGAGATCGCCCACGCCTTCCTCGTACCCGAGCCGACGATGGCGCAACGACTGGTCCGGGCGAAGGGCAAGATCCGGGACGCGCGGATTCCGTACCGGGTTCCGGCCGAGGCCGACCTTCCGGACCGGCTCCGGACCGTACTCGCCGTGGTCTACCTGATCTTCACCGAGGGTCACACGGCCAGCTCGGGTGACCGACTGGTCCGCGAGGACCTCTGCGCGGAGGCGATCCGACTCGGCCGGCTGCTCGCCGAGCTCATGCCGGACGAGCCGGAGGTCCTCGGGCTGCTCGCGCTGCTCCTGCTCATCGAGGCGCGCCGGCCCAGCCGGACCACCCCGGACGGTGCCTTCGTCCGGCTGGCGGACCAGGACCGCGCCCGCTGGGACCGGGAACTCGTCGCCGAGGGCCGGGCTCTCGTCCGGCGTTGCCTACGGCGCAACCAACCCGGCCCGTACCAGATCCAGGCCGCGATCAACGCCGTGCACAGCGACGCCCCGGACGCGGCCGCCACGGACTGGGCACAGATCCTCCGACTGTACGACCACCTGCACGCACTCGCCCCGAGCCCGATGGTGGCGTTGAACCGCGCGATCGTGGTGGCCGAGGTCGACGGACCGGCAGCGGCACTCGACCTCGTCGACCGACTCGACCTGACCGGCCACCACCTGTTCCACGCCGTCCGGGCCGATCTGCTCCGCCGGCTCGGACGCACCACCGAGGCGGTCCAGGCGTACGAGCGGGCCGAGAGCCTGACCGGGAACGCGGTGGAGCGGGATTTCCTTCGGCGCAGCCGCACGGCGCTGACCTCGACCTGACCCGGCCGAGCCGAATTGAGGCAGATCGGGCCGAGCCGGGCCGGACCGGGGGCGGTGCGGCCGTCAGGATGGCTACGCGGAGACCGTACCGGGGCGCCGGAGATCGTCGACCTCCATCACCTCGCGGCCGAGCGGCCAGAACGCGGCCGGCACCAGCTTGAAGTTGGCGACACCGAACGGAATCCCGATGATCGTCAGGCAGAGCGCGACCCCGGCGACGAGATGCATGAGCGCGAGCCACCAGCCCGCCAGTATCACCCAGAGCACGTTGGCCAGGCCCGAGCCGATTCCGGCGCCGGGCTTGACCACGAGGGTCCGCCCGAACGGCCACAGCGAGTAGTAGGCCAACCGGAGTGCGGCGACCCCGAACGGGATGGTCACGATGAACACGAAGCAGATGAGCGCCGCTATCCCGTACCCGATGGCGAGCGCGATACCGCTACCGAAGATCAGCCAGAGCAGGTTGAGCACGAATCGCACCATGCCGTCATGATGCGCCCCCCGATCAACCCACCGGATCGGAACAGGCCGGTGCCCTGGTTGACCCGAGGTACCCTCAGCCGGCCGGAACGTAGAGGGCGTCGATCTCTGCCCGGAGCGGAAGCGCGACCGAGGCTCCGAGCCGCCGGGCACAGGCCGCGCCGGCCGCGCTCGCCCAGCGGACCGCGTCGACCAGTTCCCGGCCCTCGCCCCAGGCCACCGCCAGCGCACCGGTGAACGCGTCACCGGCCGCCGTCGAGTCGACCAGATCGACCTTGACCGGGGGTACGTGCGTCGCGGTGCCGTCCCGATCGCCGTACCAGGCACCGTGCCGACCCAGGGTCATCACCGCGCGGGGCACGACGCCGAGCAGCGCGCCCGGGTCCTCCCGGCCGCGTCCGGTGATCGCCCGCGCCTCGGTCTCGTTCACCACCAGCAGGTCGACCGAGTCGAGCAGTTCGACCGGTACGGGCTGGGCGGGGGCCGCGTTGAGCAGCACCCGGGTACCGGCGGCACGGGCCGCACGGGCCGCCTCGGTCACCGTGACGACCGGAATCTCCAGCTGTGCCACCAGTACGTCGGCATCCCGTACGGCGGTCAGTTCGCTCTCGGTCAGCCCGGTGAAGGCCGAGTTGGCGGCCGGGGTGACCACGATGGTGTTCTCCCCCTCGGCGTCGACAGTGACAACCGCCACTCCGGAGGCGCCGTACACCATCCGGACCCGCTCCGTGTCCACCCCGGCGGCGGCGATCCGGGCCCTGAGGGTGACGCCGAACGAGTCCGAGCCGATCGCGCCGAGCAGGGCGCCGTCGGCACCGGCCCGGGCGGCCGCTATCGCCTGGTTGGCACCCTTGCCACCGGCGACCATCACGAAGTCGGTGCCGAAGACCGTCTCACCCGGCTTCGGCAGGACGTCGGTGGTGACCACCAGGTCCATGTTGGCGCTGCCCATGACAACGACCCGTGGCCGGTTCACCGGCTGCACCTCCCGATTCGGCGACTGCCCGAGTCTAGAGCGGGCCGTTGTCGGCGTCTTCTGGCAGGCTGCCAGACATGGGACAGATGCCGATCGGAGTGATGTACCGGTGCGACACCGCCCCGGAGCAGTTACCGGCGTACGCCCGGCTGGTGGAACGTCTGGGCTACGACGAGCTGTGGGTGGTGGAGGACTGCTTCTTCGGCGGCGCGGTCTCCAGCGCCGCCGTGGCCGCCGCGGTCACCGACAAGCTGAAGATCGGCATCGGCATCCTGCCGGCGGCGTTCCGTAATCCTGCGCTGGCCGCCATGGAGCTGGCCAACCTGGCCCGACTCTTTCCCGGCCGGATCCTGCCCGGATTCGGCCACGGTGTGGCGGACTGGGTCCGGCAGGTCGGTGCCGACCACCCCTCGCCGCTGGCGGTGCTCGGCGAGACCGTGACGGCGGTACGCGCGCTGGTCGCCGGTGAGAAGGTCACCGTCGCCGGCCGGTACGCCCAACTCGCCGAGGTGTCGCTGGAGTACCCGCCGGACCAGCCGCCCCCGATCTCGACCGGGGTACGCGGCGAGAAGTCGCTGCGGCTCTCCGGGCGGGTGGCCGACGGCACGATCCTGGCCGAGGGCGCCAGTCCGGCCTACGTCCGCTGGGCCCGGGGGATGATCGACGAGGGCCGCCGGGCGGCTGGCCGTACCGATGACCACCGGCTCACCGTCTATGCGCACCTGGACTTCGACGACGCCCGGGCCAGCGCCCGCCGGGAGTTCGCCGCCCAGCTCTCCGGCGGCTGGGCGCTGCCACCCTCGGACGCCGACCTGGCCGACGAGATCGCCCACCTGCTGGCCCGCTCTTCCGGTCCCGTCGCGCTGGCCGAGGCCCTGCCCGAGCACTACCTCGACC
>NZ_JADPUN010000343.1 GCF_015690345.1 Plantactinospora alkalitolerans
GTCGTGGGCGGCGACCCGTTCCCGCATGCCGATCAGGCCGAGCCCGCCCGAACCGGGGCGCGGGGCCGGCCCGGCGACGTACCCGCCCCGGCCGTCGTCGGTGACCTCCACCTCGACCTCGCGTCTGAGATACCGGATCCGTACGTCGATGCCGCTGGCCCGGGCGTGCTTGATGGTGTTCGTCACGGCTTCCTGGACGACCCGGTACCCGGCGAGGGACACCGACTCCGGCACCGGCACCGGCTCGCCCAGGATCTTGTACTCGACGGTGAGTCCGGCCTCCCGGGCGCCCCGGAGCAGGCTGTCGACCTGGTCCAGGCCGTATCCGAGGGCCTGGTCGGTCGCGCCCGCGTCGCGCAGCACCCCGAGCATCCGGCGTAACTCGTCGACGGCGGTCCTGGCGCTCTGCTCCACGGCGGCGAGCGCGGTCTTGGCCTTGGCCGGATCCTTGTCCATGACCCGTCGGGACGCGCTCGCCTGGACACCCATCACCGAGACGTGGTGGGCGACGACGTCGTGCAGTTCGCGGGCGATCCGCACCCGCTCCTGCGTCACGGCCCGTTCGGCGTTCTCGACCCGGGACTGCCGCAGCGCCTCGGCCTGGACCTCGAGGAGGTGCTGGCGGCGGGCCGAGGTCCAGGTGCTGTTGCCGAGCAGGTACGCGAGCAGGAAGTAGGCGAGGTTGAACAGGATGCTGGTGATGGCGACCGCGAGGAACGGCGGCAGGGGGCCGGCCGCGCCCACGAACTCCGGCGAGGTCGACAGGACGGAGATGGTGGCCGCGAGGGCGAGCCAGCCGAACATCGCGGCGATGACGCCGATCCGGATCCGGGCCGCCAGTTGGCGGTTCCGTCCCCAGGCTCCGAGGCTGTAGATGGCGACGAAGAGTGCGGCCGAGGACGCCAGCGTCTCCGGGCTCGACCGGGCCTGGGCGGCGATGAAGACGACGGCGGTCACCAGGGTGCACAGTTCCGGTCGGCTGCGCCGCCAGATCAGCGGCAGTCCGACCGCGACCGCCCAGCCGAGCTGTTCGGGCCAGGACGGTGGTGGTCCGAGCGGGAAGCTTCCCATGCTGTTCGACAGGACGACGCTGAGCAGGGCGGCGGCGGCCATCGAGAGACCCAGGTACAGGTCCCGGCGGCGCTGCCGGGGGGTCGGCTCGGGGCGGACCCACGGAGCCGGGCAGTCGTCGCCGGGCGCGGGCGGGCGCGCTGTCTCGTCGTACGGTGCTCGGCCTGCCTTCACCCGACATGGATAACGTATCCGGGTCCCGGTGCACATCCCCGGCGCGCCGGCATGGCGGAGATCACCGATGGTAGTTGGTGCCCCGGCCTTACCGGGTACTCGTGACCTGGCATCTTTCCGGGACGGAATAGTTGACTCAGCAACTATGTTGTGCGGGATGTTCCGGTACCGAACGTGAACCGGGTTTGACGTGAGGAGCTGTCATGCAGTTCGGGGTCTTCACCGTCGGTGATGTGACCACGGATCCGACCAACGGGCGGGAGCCGTCCGAGGCTGAGCGGATCAAGGCGATGGTCGCCATCGCCGTGAAGGCGGAGGAGGTCGGTCTCGACGTCTTCGCCACCGGCGAGCACCACAACCCGCCGTTCGTGCCCTCCTCGCCCACCACCATGCTGGGCTTCATCGCGGCGCGGACGAGCAGGTTGCTGCTGTCGACCGCGACCACGTTGATCACCACCAACGACCCGGTGAAGATCGCCGAGGACTACGCCATGCTGCAGCATCTGGCGGACGGTCGGGTCGACCTGATGATGGGCCGGGGCAACACCGGGCCGGTGTACCCGTGGTTCGGACAGGACATCCGGAACGGCATCCCGTTGGCGATCAACAACTACGAGTTGCTCCGCCGGCTCTGGCGGGAGGACGTCGTCGACTGGCAGGGCAAGTTCCGGACCCCGCTGCAGTCCTTCACCTCGACGCCCCGGCCGCTGGACGGGATTCCGCCGTTCGTCTGGCACGGCTCCATCCGGAGCCCGGAGATCGCCGAGCAGGCCGCGTACTACGGCGACGGGTTCTTCGCCAACCACATCTTCTGGCCCAGGGAGCACACCCAGCGGATGGTCGGGCTGTACCGCCAGCGGTTCGCGCACTACGGCCACGGTTCCGCCGACCAGGCCATCGTGGGTCTCGGTGGGCAGGTGTTCATGCGGAAGAACTCCCAGGAGGCGGTACGCGAGTTCCGGCCGTACTTCGACAACGCCCCGGTCTACGGGCACGGACCTTCGCTGGAGGAGTTCACCGAGCAGACGCCGCTGACCGTGGGCAGTCCGCAGCAGGTGATCGACCGGACCCTGACCTTCCGGGAGTACGTCGGCGACTACCAGCGGCAGCTCTTCCTGCTGGACCACGCCGGGCTGCCCTTGAAGACTGTCCTGGAACAGTTGGACATTCTCGGCGAGGAGGTCGTACCGGTGCTGCGCAAGGAGTTTGACGCGGTCCGTCCCGCACACGTCCCGGAGGCGCCGACGCACGCGTCGCTGATCGCCGAACGGGACGCGGCCCCGGCGCCCGCCGGTGTGGCCACGACCGGCGAGGCGGGTGCGACCAGCGAGGCGAGGTCGGGCCGATGAGCCGGCGCACCCTTGCCGTGGTCTCGGCCGGGCTCCGGCAGCCCTCGTCGACCCGGTTGCTGGCCGACCAGCTCGCCGCGGCGACCGGCGACGAGCTGGACCGGCGGGGCGTACGGGTCCGGACCGAGGTGGTGGAGCTGCGTGACCACGGGCACGACGTGGTCAACCACCTGCTGGCCGGCTTTCCGTCACCGTCGCTGAAGCAGGCCATCGAGACGGTCTCCGGCGCGGACGGGCTGATCGTCGTCTCGCCGATCTTCAACGCCTCCTACAGTGGACTGTTCAAGTCGTTCTTCGACGTGCTCGGCGACGACGCCCTGGTCGACCGGCCGGTCCTGATCGGCGCCACCGGCGGCACCGCCCGACACTCGCTGGCGCTCGAACACGCGCTGCGGCCGATGTTCAGCTACCTGCGGGCGGTCGTGGTGCCCACCTCGGTCTTCGCCGCCCCGGAGGACTGGGCCGGGGGCAACGCCCAGGGCACGCTACGCGGCCGGATCGACCGGGCGGGCCGCGAGCTCGCCGAGCAGGTCAGCCAGCGTGAGGCGACGGCCGGCGCCGACCCGTTCGCCCTGACCACGAGCTTCGACCAGCTCCTGACCGGCGACTGACCGTTCCGCACCGCGCCGTGCGGCGCGAATCGGACCGTGCCGCGCTGTGCGAGTCGAACCGCGCCGTGCGGCTCGGACCGCCCGGACCCGGGTGCCGCAACATCCGGGTCCGGGTCGTCCGGTTGAATGTGCCGATGAGTTCCGCACGGGTGGCCCGGGCCATCAGCCAGGGCACGACCGGCGCCGTCGAGGCGACCAGGGCCAAGGACCCGGCCGCTCTCGACCGGGCGGCCGGAGAGCTGACCGGGCAAAGCCCGGAGCAGGTCGGGCTGGTGCTCGGCGCGGTACTGCGGATGCTGCTGGAGGAGACACATCCGGACGGGCTGGCCGGCGAGGACGTGCAGGCGGTCCTGGAGCGGTGCGTCCGGACCAACATCGACTGGTTTCCCGACCTGGACGTCTCGGTGCTGGCGTTGCTGCTGACCGGCGCACTCGGTGTACACCAGATGGCGGAGGAGATGCCGCCGGCCGATCCGGCGGCCGTGGCCCGGCACGCCCCGCTGCTCGTCGCCGACCTGCTCGCCGTCACCGGCCGGTCGGTCGGCGACTATCTGGACGCCGCACTGACCGAGATCGCGATCTCGGAGACCATGGAACTGCCGTAGCGCCGGCCCCGCGACGGCTCTCGGATGTCCATAAAATGCGGCAATGATCAATTTCCGCTACCACATGGTCTCGCTCGCCGCGGTGTTCCTCGCCCTGGCGGTCGGCGCGGTGTTCGGCACGACGGCGGCGAACGGCGTCGCCTCGGACGTGCTCAGCGACTCGGTCAGCGCGGCGCACAAGGCCAACAAACAGCTCCGCGACACGGCCAACGAGCTCGAGGAAGAGGCGAGTCGTAAGGACGACTACATCAACGAGACCGCGCCGGCCCTGTTGAGCGGAACGTTGACCGGCCGCCGGATCGTGGTGCTGACGACGCCGTCCGGTCGTGAGCATGCTGGCGGCGTCATCGAGAAGATCGGACTGGCCGGGGCCGCCGTAACCGGGCCCATCGACGTGCGGGAAGCCTTCTTCAACCCGAAGAACAGCCTGGATCTGCTCGCCCTGACCCGTACCGTTCCGGCCGGCACGCTGCCGGCCACCGGCGACGGGGTCCGAACCGCCAGCGCACTCCTGGCCACGGTCCTTCTCACCCCCGATCCGTCCGGAGTCCAGACCGACGACCGCCGTTCGGTGGTGTTGTCCGCGTACGCCAGGGCGCAGTATCTCACCGTGCCGGAGCGGCTGGACGGTCCCGCGGACGCCGCGGTACTGGTGACCGGGGCGGCCTACGTCGAGGAGGACTCGGCCGAGCGCAACGCCGCGATCGCGACCATGGCCGCACAGTTCGGCGGGACGGGACGGACCGTCGTGGCGGGCACCGGTGCCGCCGAGGGTAGCGTCATCGAGGCGGTACGCGGTGACGACGCGCTCGCCGCCCGGATCTCGACGGTGGACGGGGTGGCCGGCGTGCAGGGCCAGGTCGTCACGGCGCTCGCGTTGGTCGAGCGGATCGTCGCCGACCGGGTGGGCCGCTACGGCACGGCCGCCGGTGCGGATGCTCTCACGCCACGACGCTGGTGAGACGGTCCCCGGAAGCGGTGAGACGGGGCCTGGAGCGGTCCTCG
>NZ_JADPUN010000398.1 GCF_015690345.1 Plantactinospora alkalitolerans
ACAGTCGGCTGCCCTGGCACACCCGGCGGCAGCCCCTGCTCGATCTCGGGGCGGCGCTCGGCGGACTGCTCGCCGCGACCGGCAAGCTCGGCCTCGACGTCGGACTGCTCGCCCAGTCCGAGGTGGCCGAGGTGGCCGAGGGCGGCGGTCCGGGCCGGGGCGGGTCGTCGGCGATGCCGAACAAACGCAATCCGGTGGACGCGATCCTGCTCGGTGCGGCGGCCCGGCGCGGTCCCGGCCTGCTGGCCACGTTGTACGCCGCCGCCGTACAGGAACACGAGCGGGCCACCGGTGGCTGGCACGCCGAGTGGGAACCGCTGCTCGACCTCCTGCGGCTGGCTGGCGGGGTGACCTCGCGGGCCGCCCGGCTGCTGGCCAACCTCGAGGTACGTCCACAGCGGATGCGGGCGAACCTCGACGCGCTCGGCGGCCGGGTGCTGGCCGAGGCGGTGGCGACCCGGCTCGCCCCGGTACTGGGGCGAGCGGAGGCGCACGACGTGGTGGCCCGGGCGGTCTCCGCACCGGACTTCCGGGCCGGGTTGCTCGCCGACCCGGCGGTCCGGGCACACCTGGACGTGCACGACCTCGACCGGGCGCTCGATCCGGCGAACTGGCTCGGTTCGGCGGGCGTCTTCGTCGACCGGGCACTCCGCGCCTACCACGAGTCCGACGCGTACCCGGGGAGCGCGGCGGTTCGGGCGGTCGCGACGGACCCGCCGACGCCCAGCATCCCGGAGGACGGGTCATGACATCTCGCCTGCACGCCAACGTCGACGGACCGACCGACGCCCCGGTACTCGTACTCGGCAGTTCGCTCGGCACCTCCGGGGCGATGTGGCAGCCGCAGCTGGCCGCGCTCACCGAGCACTTCCGGGTGGTCCGGTACGACCACCTCGGGCACGGCGACTCCGACGTGCCCGACGGTCCGTACAGCATCGCCGAACTCGGCACCGCGGTGCTGCGCCTGCTGGACGACCTCCGGATCCGGCGGGCCTCGTACGCCGGGCTGTCCCTCGGCGGGATGGTCGGAATGTGGCTCGCCGCGAACGCGCCCGACCGGATCGACCGGCTCGCCCTGCTCTGCACCTCGGCCGGGCTCGGCCCGGCACAGGGCTGGCGGGACCGTGCCGCGGCTACCCGGGCCGGCGGGGTCGAGGCGGTCGCCGACGCGGTACTGGCGCGCTGGTTCACGAAGGGGTTCGCCACCGCCCGGCCCGCGGAGGTCGCGGAGTACCGGTCGATGCTCACCGCCACCCCCGCCGAGGGGTACGCCGCCTGCTGTGAGGCGATCGCCGAGATGGACCTGCGGGCCGACCTGGCCCGGATCACCGCTCCCACCCTCGTTCTCGCCGGCGCCAACGATCCGGCGATCCCGGTCGAACACGCGCGGGTGCTGGTCGACGGCATTGCGGGGGCCGGACTGCGGGTGGTCGGCGACGCCGCCCATCTGGCCAGTGTCGAGCAACCGGAACGGATCACCCGGCTGCTGCTCGACCACTTCCTCGACCGCTTCTCCGGCGGCGACGGTCCCGGCACGGAACATCGGCCGAACGGCGGCCTGCGGAAGGAGCGGGTGGATGGATGACCGGGAACGGCACGAGGCGGGCATGGTCGTGCGGCGTGAGGTCCTCGGCGACGCGCACGTCGACCGCGCGGTCGCGAACACAGACGAGTTCACGGCGGACTTCCAGGACCTGATCACCCGGTACGCCTGGGGTGACATCTGGACCCGGCCCGGGTTGGACCGGCGTACCCGCAGTTGCGTCACCCTCGCCGTGCTGGCCGCCCTGCACCACGACGATGAGCTGGCGATGCACGTACGGGCCGCGCTGCGCAACGGTCTCACCCGGGAGGAGGTCCGGGAGGTGTTGCTCCAGGTGAGCGTCTACGCTGGCGTTCCAGCGGCGAACCGGGCGTTCAAGGTCGCCCAGGAGACCCTGCGGCAGGAGGACGGGTGACCGAGGAGACGGCGCGGACCGGCGAGTTCGTCCAGTCGTTGGAACGAGGACTCGCGGTCATCCGGGCGTTCGACGCGGATCATTCCCAGCTGACCCTGAGCGAGGTCGCCCGTGCGACCGGCCTCACCCGGGCGGCGGCCCGGCGCTTCCTGCTCACCCTGGTCGAGTTGGGTTACATGCGTACCGACGGTCGGCTGTTCTCGTTGCGGGCCCGCATCCTGGAACTCGGTTACGCCTACCTGTCCAGCCTGAGCCTGCCCGAGGTAGCCCAGCCACACATGGAGAGCCTCGTCGCGCAGGTGCACGAGTCCTGTTCGATGTCGGTCCTCGACGGCGACGAGGTGGTCTACGTCGCCCGGGTACCCACCAAACGGATCATGACGGTGGCGATAAGCGTCGGCACCCGGTTCCCGGCGTACGCCACCTCGATGGGCCGGGTGCTGTTGGCCGCCCAACCGAGCCAGTGGCTGGACGACTACTTCGGCAAGGCGGAACTGCGGGCGTTGACCCGGCGTACGGTCACCGATCCGACGAAGTTGCGGACCATCCTGAACCGGATCTGCAGCCAGGGCTACGCGATCGTCGACCAGGAACTGGAGGAGGGACTGCGTTCGCTCGCGGCGCCGATCCGGGATGCGGACGGTGCGGTGATCGCCGCCCTCAACGTGTCGGCGCATGCCAGCCGGGGCAGTTCGGACGTGATCCGCCGGGAACTGCTGCCGCCCCTGCTCGGCACCGCGAAGCGGATCGAGGAGGATCTGCGCGGCGGACAGGTCCGGTAGCCGGAAGTTACCGGCCGTCGCGCAGGTCGGCGAGCCGGCTGGCGGAGAAGGCGATCCGGTCGAATGTCACCGAGCATCCCGAGCCGATCGGCGCCTGTGCCTCCAGCCCGATCCGTACCGGTTCCTCGGCCGGGTCGAGGCGGAAGTGCCGGACGAATTCCCACCATTTTCCGTCGGTGCTGGCGTGGAACGCCCAGGCCGGGCCGAGCCGGGCGATCCGCAGCCAGAGTGCCGCGCCGTCGGCCACGACGAAGCCGTTGGCGTCGTCGGAGAACTCGCGGGTGATGACGGAGACCGCCATTCCGGCACCCTGGGGCGAGCGTTCGTAGGCGAGTTTCGCCCAGTGCCGGGGACCGGCGTACAACAGTAGACATCCGGCGTCGAAGCTGTCGGCGAAGTCGACACTGACCCGGGCGGAGAACTGGAAGTCTCCCTCGGGCGCCGGACCGAGCAGCCGGGGTGCGGTCACCACCGGCTCGCCGCCCTCCGGGTCGACGAACATGTCGGTGCGGGCGGGCGCGACCACGGCGAGCGCCCCGTCGTCGCCGCGCCGGCACTCGGTCGGCGCGACCTCCCAGTCCAACTCCATTGGCAATCCGATGTCGGTCCGCATCAGAGCAGGATGTCAGAACGACGCCGGTCGTGCCGTCCCGTGCGCCGCCCGGCCGTCCCGCGAGGGCCACGGGGAGAACTGTCCACCCGTACCGTCCGATCGAGCCTCTCCGCTGCCGCCGTGTCCGGTCCGCATCTGGCAACCGGCTGGCCCACCACGGGTTTACCCCCTGCCTGAGCGGCGATTCCGGGGGTAATGGCGGTTCTCGCCGGAACGCGCTCCCGGCGGATCGGGTGCGCCGTCGAATGCGACCAGGAGCGGGAGGAAATGGGGTGGGGGGAGCATGATACTGAGGCGTCGAGCGGTGTTGTTGGTGATGCTGTTGCTGACCGCTGTGCCGTTGGTCCTGGCGGGCTGCACGGGAAATCCCATCGAACGGGCCTCGCGGCCGGCACCGGCACCACCCAGGCTGGCGATTACCCCGGCGCCGGACAGTAAGGATCTGCCGACCAGTGTCGAGATCGGTACGACGGTGACGGGTGGCAAGGTGACCGAGGTCGTCGTGACCGATCCCAACGGTGTTCGGGTCGATGGTGCCCTGCGACCGGATGGCTCTGCTTGGATGCCCGGCAAGGCTCTGGCGAACAAGCAGGTGTATACCGCCCAGGTAACCGCGAAGAATGACGCCGGGAAGACGGTCACCCAAAAGACCAGCTTCACCACGATGGACAAGCCGGCCAAACGGACCGTGACCAACCTTAATCTGCAGAGTAACCAGACCTACGGCGTGGCGATGCCGATAACGGTCGCATTCGACTCCGACGTCCCGAAGGATGCCAGGGCGGGGATCCAGCGGCGGTTGCTGGTCAACACCGATCCGCCGCAGCCGGGGGTGTGGGCCTGGGAGGAGAGCGGACGGCAGGTCTCCTACCGGGCGCCCGACTTCTGGCGGCCGGGCACGACGATCAGTGTTCGCGCCGCGCTCGACGGGGTGCCGATGGGTGGTGGCAGCTTCGGTGACACCGACCGGACGGGCACCGCGAAGATCGGCAACCACCGGCTCTTCCTGGAGATCGACAACGCGACCAAGCAGATGTCGGTGTTCAAGGACGACAACCTGGTGCGGAAGATCCCGGTCAGCCTCGGTAAGAGCAGCACCCCGACGTCGAGCGGCAAGATGGTGATCATGGAGAAGCACACCACCACGGTCTTCGACACCACGGGTTCCCCGGACCCCTACGTGGTCACGGTGCAGAACGCACAGCGGTTGACCTGGGGTGGCGAGTTCATCCACGCGGCCCCGTGGTCCGTCTACGCCCAGGGGGAGGCCAACACCTCGCACGGCTGCACCAACGTGTCGGACGACGCCGCGGCCTGGCTGATGGATACCACCCAGATCGGTGACCTGGTCACGATCAAGGGCACCGAGGTGACCCTCGACCAGGGCAACGGCTGGACGGCCTGGAACGTCGGCTGGGACCAGTTCGTCAAGGGCAGCGCGCTGCCGGTGCCCGC
>NZ_JADPUN010000403.1 GCF_015690345.1 Plantactinospora alkalitolerans
GCCGGACACCCCGCCGGGTCCGCCACCCGCACCACCGTTGCCAGCGCCCGCGCCGCCGCTGCTTACACCCGCGCCGCCGCTGCCCACAGTGCCATTGCCCACAGTGCCGTTGCCGCCCGGTCGCCCACCACCGGCGGCCGGGCCACCGTTGCCGGTCGGGTGCGCCGAGGCTGGTGTGCCGTCCGGCGTACCCGTCGGGTCGGTGCCCGGAGTTCCGCCGGGACCACCCAGCCGGGCCGGCTCCGGCCAGTCTTCGTCGCCTGACGCCGTCGGTGTGGCACCACCCGGCCGGGCTGGTTCAGGCCAATCGTCGTCGTCGCCGCCGGATGGCGCACCACCCGCGCTCGCGCCGCCGTCCGTGCTCTCCCGGCCCGCCGCCATTGCCTGGGAGGCGGCGCCGGACGCAGCCGAACCGGCAGCACCGCCGGCCCGGGTCGGTGCGCCGTTCGTCGACGCCCGGGACGACGCGGGCGGAGCCGCGGCGGGTCCACGGTTGTCGCCGGTCACCTCGCAGCGGATCTGCCAGCGCCCGCCGAGCTCCTCGTAGAGGGCGTCGGTGAGCACACTGGCGGAGTTGGACAACATCTGCGCGAGCACCGGTGACTTCACCGTCAGCACCAGGGTGGTGCCGTCGAGGTCCCGCACCACCGCGTCCCGCATCAGAGCGGCGATCCGCTTGTTGGTCCGGTTGACCATGCCGACCACGTCACCCCAGACCCGGCGTACCGCGGCGGCGTCCAACTCGCCCGCCGGTGCCGTACCGGCCGGCATCGGGTCCGGCGTGACCGGATCGGGCATCACCGCCTCCGGGGACACCGGCCGCCGAGCCGGCTGGGGCGGGGTGGACGGGTCCACCGTCGCCACGACCGGCGCCGGGCCCGACACGGGTCCAGCAGCCGCGCGTACGTCAATTCCGGCCGACGGAGCCGGCGCGACGCTCGACGGCCCACTCCCCGTACCCGATGAATCGCTGGTGGCGACCGGCGGTGCTGACGGTGGTGGCGGTGGAGCCGGTGCGCGGCCGGGACTGGTCGCCGGGGCCGAGGTCGGGGCGGGAGCGGGAGCCACTGGCTCGCCGGTGAGCGTCAGCCGGCGCTCCATCCGTTCGAGGCGCTGCAACAGGCTGCCGGTGGAGTCCTCCGCGCCGGGCAGCAGCATCCGGGCACAGATCAGCTCCAGCAGCAGCCGAGGGGCGGTCGTACCCCGCATCTCGACCAGCCCGTTGTGCACGATGTCGGCACAGCGGGACAACGTCGCCGGGCCCAGCCGTTCGGCCTGGGCCGCCATCCGTTCGATCTGGTCGGCCGGGCCGTCGATCAGCCCCTTCGCCGCCGCGTCGGGCACCTGCTGGATGACGATCAGGTCCCGCAGCCGTTCCAGCAGGTCGGACGCGAACCGGCGCGGATCGTGCCCGGCCTCGGCGACCCGGTCGACGGTGGCGTACGCGGCGGCGCCGTCACCGGCCGCCAGTGCGTCGCACATCTCGTCGATCAGGGCCGCGTCGGTCACGCCGAGCAGGGCGACCGCGCGGGCGTAGCTGACCCCCTCCGGGCCAGCCCCGGCTATGAGCTGGTCGAGCACCGACAGCGAGTCCCGGGCGCTGCCGCCACCGGCCCGGACGACCAGCGGGAAGACCGCCGGCTCGATCTTGGCCCCCTCCGCCGAGGCGAGCTGCTCCAGGTACGGGCGGAGCACGCCCGGCGGAATCAACCGGAACGGGTAGTGGTGGGTCCGGGACTTGATCGTGCCGAGGACCTTCTCCGGCTCGGTGGTGGCGAAGATGAACTTGACGTACTCCGGCGGTTCCTCGACCAGCTTGAGCAGGGCGTTGAAGCCCTGCGTCGAGACCATGTGCGCCTCGTCGATGACGTAGATCTTGAACCGGCTGCTGGCCGGGGCGAAGAACGCGCGTTCGCGCAGCTCACGGGCGTCGTCCACGCCACCGTGGCTGGCCGCGTCGATCTCGATGACGTCGATCGAACCGGCCCCGTCGGTGGCCAGACTCTTGCAGGAGCCACAGACGCCACAGGGTTCCGGCGTCGGTCCCTGCTCGCAGTTGAGCGACCGGGCCAGGATCCGGGCGCTGGAGGTCTTGCCACAGCCCCGGGGACCGGAGAAGAGGTACGCGTGGTTCAACCGCCCGCTCCGCAGCGCCTGCGACAACGGCTCGGTGACGTGCTCCTGGCCGATCACCTCGGCGAACGTGCGGGGCCGGTACTTGCGGTAGAGCGCCAGTGCCACCCGTCCCGCCTCCTCTCGACCGGGCCATTCTCCACCCGTCGCCTCGCTGCCGCGTGCCAGGTTGTCACGCGCGCCCGACGATTTCCACGTCGATCATGCGAGATTCGGGCGGGCCCGGCCACAGTCCGGAGGAACCGGACCGATCATGGGAGGGGCGGCCGACGACCGACGGTACGCTCGCCGGGTTCAGCCGACTCCGGCTGGTCAGGGGGTAAACAAGGCCCCCCGTGCACCCGCCAGAGCTCGCTTATCCTTGCTGCCTTCCGGCCCTGGGGAGGTTCACGAGATGGGCGTCGCACGGGGGGTGCCGCCAAGTGTACCCGGTACCCCGAGCGATCTTCAGGGGGACGGTCGGGGTGGGCCTTCGCCGGGGAGCCTGTATCCTGTCCGACGGAGGATTCGCCTAGAGGCCTAGGGCGCACGCTTGGAAAGCGTGTTGGGTTTACACCCTCACGAGTTCGAATCTCGTATCCTCCGCTCACCTGAGCAGCACGTACGTCGAGGCCGGTCCCGCACGGGGCCGGCCTCAGTCGTCTCTCAAGTCACTCTGCTCTCATGACCTAGCCGAGCCACGGGGCACCGGAGGTAGCGCCTCGCGTCGGCCGCACGTTCAAACGCCTCCGCCCACCATCGGGCCGGTCCTGGATCATAGGAAGCCAAGCGGCGGAAGGGCGGGAGCATTGAACCCCACACCCGCACCTCTCGATCCGGACAATGCCCGGACAGCCTGCGCCGAAGCCTGTCGTGCCGTCGGCCTTGACCCTGCGGGCGCGCAGCTCGTCCGCCTGGGCGAGAACGCAGTCTTCCGGCTCCACCGGAACCCCGTCGTCGTCCGGGTGGCCCGCTCCGAGGCGCGCTGCCTGACGAGCCCGAGTAACGGGGGCGGCGGTCTCAGTTGTGGTCTCATTCGCTGCCGTACGCGGCTGTCCGGCGCGCCGCGCAGCCCCACGACGGCGCCCCCACAGCCGGGCATCACTCGGGCGACGGCGCCTCGATCCGGTACCTGTGCGCCGGGTATGCCTCATCCAGCCCGTCAGTTCCTCGGACGATCAACAGCGGTACGCCCTCCGGGATCCCCAGGACGCGCCGCTCCTCCGGGGTCGGGTTGCGTGCCCACACCTGCGATCCCGGTTCGGCGACGATGAGCTGCGGCTCGACCGCCTCCCGTACGACGACACCGTATCCACGTACCAACTCGGCCAGGCCCTCATCACGCAACTGTTTCAGGGCAGCGCGGGCGGTCTTGGTCGCCACTCCGTACGTCTGTGACAACGCGCCTTCTGACGGCAGCCGCCGACCGGGCCGAAACTTGCCGTTGTGGATATCCGCGCGCAGCGTGTTGGCTATCTCCTGATAGCCGACAGGTGGCTGGTGCGGGTAGATCACGGGTGCAGGCTAAGTTGCAGCCCACAAAGGGCTAGCTGGCTAGCTAGCTAGCCCCCTCTGCTGCGTCTCCTCGCTTGGCCAGACGTCCCTGCCGATGTCCCATAGGTGCTCGACGTGGGCGGCGTAGCGGTCCCACAGTCCGCCGTCCTGGCGGCGACGTAGGTGCCAGGTGGGCGAGTCGTGACCCATCTGATCTTCGAGGTGGGTACAGACCAGCATGTCGTTGTCGAACCGGAACACGGACAGGGCGATGTGCCTGTCGCTGAATCGGCCCTGTACCCGGGGAGCCAGGTCTCGAAGCTTGCCCAACTGGTCAAGCGTGACCTGGATCCGCGTCGACACGGTGAGCGGCACCCCCTCGATCCGCTCCCGATCGGTCGTGATGGCGCTGTCCGGGTCGCCGACGAGGAACCGTACCCGGGCGCCAGCCTCGGCCCGGCGGCGCAGCGTGTTCTGGAGACCGGGCAGGTCGAGCCACAGGAAGTAAGACGTGTAGCCGGCAAGCACGAGATCATGACCGGCGTGGGCGATGAGGTCTCGCCATAGCGTGCGGGGGATGAAGCTCCTGTGTGGGTACACCGAGACGATCTCGCGGTCGTACCCAGTCTTGACCGTGCTCCGAACGGCCTCCGGCCAGATGTTGTCCACGTCGACCTCCAGTGCGGCGGCGACCGCATGCCGGTGTCGCGGGTGCGGCATCCGCCCGGGGGACACCCACCGAGAGACCGTCTTTGCGTCGACCCCGACGATGCCGGCCAGGTCGGCTTCTGTCATCTTCGCACCGGCTAGTTGTACTGCCCAGGGACGTTGGTCAACCTGGTGATGGGTGGCCGGCCGCCGATGGCGGTGTGGGGTCGGTGGTGATTGTAGTGATGCAGGAAGGCTGGTAGGGCCTTCCTGCGGGTGCTCTCGGAGGT
>NZ_JADPUN010000402.1 GCF_015690345.1 Plantactinospora alkalitolerans
TCCGTACCCAGCAACTCCCGCTGCCACAACGCATAGTCCGCGTACTGCACCGGCAACGGCTCCCACACCGGCACCTGCCCACGAACCCGCGCCTCGTAAGCGGCAGCAAGATCCCGGTTCAGCGGCCCGGTGGACCAGCCATCACCCGCAATGTGATGCATCACCAACGCCAGAACACGCTCCGACCCGGCCTCGAACAACGTCGCCCGGACCGGCAACTCAACGGCCAGATCGAACGCATACTCAGTCGCCGCCCGCACCTCACCGGCCAGCTCACCCGGCTCGACACCGACAACCTCCAACGCCACCGCCGCCTCATCCGGATCCAAGATCCGCTGATACGGCTCACCCTCGGCGACCGCGAACATCGTCCGCAGTGATTCGTGTCGGCCGATCACATCCCGCAACGCCTCGGCCAGAGCGGCGGTGTCCACGTCTGCGGCGAGCCGGGTCACGACCGGCAGGTTGTAGGTCGGGCTCGGCCCCTCCAGTTGGGCCAGGAACCACAACCGACGCTGCGCGAACGACAGCGGGACGCGCTCCGGACGCTCGACGGCCCGCAACACCACCCGTTCCTGGGACGCGCCCGAGATCCGGGTGGCCAGCTCCGCCACGGTCGGCGCCTCGAAGAAGGTTCGCAGCGGCAGGTCCACACCCAGGACCGACCGGATCCGCGACGCCAGCCGGACCGCGAGCAGCGAATGCCCACCCAGCGCGAAGAAGCTGTCGTCCACACCGACCGATTCCAGACCCAGTACCTGGGCGAACGCCCCGCACAGCAGTTCCTCGCGCACGGTGACCGGGCCTCTGCCCGGACCCGTGCTCGTCGCGTACGCGGGCGCCGGCAGGGCCGACCGGTCGAGCTTGCCGTTCGCCATCAACGGAAGGTCGGGGAGCTGCACGATCGCGGCGGGCACCATGTACTCCGGCAGCCGCTCCGCCGCGAACGCTTTCAGCTCGGTCTCCGTCGCCGCCGTCTCCGTGGCTACCAGGTAGGCCACAAGACGCCGGTCACCGGGCGTGTCCTCACGGGCGAGCACGGCGGCCCGCGCCACCCCGGGGTGGGCCAGCAGGACGGTCTCCACCTCGCGGGGCTCGATCCGGAACCCGCGCACCTTCACCTGCTCGTCGGCCCGGCCGGCGAACATCAGCTGCCCGGCCGGTGTCCACTTCACCACGTCACCGGTGCGGTACATCCGCTCGCCCGCCTCGAACGGGCAGGCCACGTACCGCTCACCGGTGAGCCCGGGACGGCGCAGGTAGCCCCGGGTCACCTGCGCCCCGGTCACGTACGCCTCACCGGCCACGCCCGGCGGTACCGGCCGCAGCCGCTCATCGAGCACATAGATCCGGCTGTTCGGGAACGGCACGCCGATCGGCGGCTCTCCCTTGCCGTCCCAGTCGTCGGCGAACCATCCGGTGCAGTACACCGTCGTCTCGGTCGGGCCGTACAGGTTTCCGATCCGGGCACCGGGCAGCACCGAGCGGACCTGGGACAGCAGCGACGCGCTGAGCGTCTCGCCGGCGAACACCACGGTGTCGGCCGACACCTCGCCGAGGCCGCTCGTCAGCACCTGGGCGAAGGCGGACGGCACGGCACTGAGCGTGCTGGCGCTCACCGGCCGCTCGGCCAGCACCAGCAGGTCCCGGACCACCTCGATGGTGCCGCCGGCCAGCAGGGGACAGAACACCTCGAACACCGACACGTCAAAGCTGAACGATGTCGACACGACGACCCGGGACAACGCCTCGGTGCCGATGTCGGCCAGGGCCCACGCCGCGAGCGCGGTGACGTTCTGGTGGGTGACGACGACACCCTTGGGCCGCCCGGTGGATCCGGAGGTGTAGATGACGTACGCCGGATGCTCGGGGCGCAGCAGGCCGCGCTCGCCGGCGGAAAGCGCGTCACCGGCCAGGCCGGCCAGCTCCGCCGCGGTCTCCGGGTCGTCCAGGAGCACCACCGGCAGCCCAGCCGGCACGGATCCGCCGATTGCCTGCGCACAGGCCGATTCCGCGAGCAGGGCCATCGCCCCGCCCTCGGCCAACATGAACGCCACGCGATCGATCGGGTATCGCGGATCCACCGGAAGGTAGGCCGCACCCGCCTTCAGGACGCCGAGCAGAGCGACGATCGACTCGACGCCGCGTTCCACCGTCACCGCAACCACGGACTCGGGGCCGGCCCCCAGCCCCCGCAGGTACCGCGCCAGCTGATTCACCCGCGCGTCAAGCTGGGCGTACGTAAGCGCGACGCCGTCGGCGACCACCGCCCGGGCATTCGGGACTGCCGCCACCCGTTCTTCGAAGAGCTCGACGATGGTGGTGTCCCGGGCGGGGGTGGCGGTGTCGTTCCATCGCCGCAGTACCTGCTCGCGCTCGTCCGGCAACAGCACGTCGACCTCGTGCAGCCGCACGTCCGGTGCGGCCGTCAGCACCTCGAGCGCGCGGACGAACCAGGTCGCCAGGCGCATCCCGGTCTCCGCGTCGAACAGGTCGGCCGACACGGCCATTGTCCCCAGCAGGCCGGCCGGGGTGTCGTCCGTTTCGAAGATCTCATTCAAGATCAACTCACAGTCGAAGCGGGCCGGCACGAGAGTCAATCCCTCGACGCCGACAGCTTCGGCGGGCTCCGGCTCCTCGGTCCTGCGCACCGTGCGGCGGATGTTCTGCACGGTCAGCATCACCTGGCACAGCGGGTAGCGAGCCAGCGAGCGGGTCGGCGCGAGTTCCTCGACGAGCCGCTCGAACGGCAGGTCCTGGTTGTCCAGCGCGCCCAGGCTCGTCTCCCGCACCCGGCCCAGCAGCTGACGGAAGTCCGGGTCGCCGGAGAGGTCAGTGCGGATCACCAGCGTGTTGACGAAGAACCCGACCAGGTCGTTGAGCGCCTCATCGGTGCGGCCGGCGATCGGGAACCCGATCGGGATGTCGGTGCCCGCGCCCAGCCGGGACAGCAGTACCGCAAAGGCGGCCTGCAACACCATGAACGGCGTGGCACCCTCCGCCTGGGCGAGCTCGGCGAGTCGCTGATGCACGCTCGCCGGCACCCGAACCGGCACGCGGTAGCCGCGGAAACTGCCCACCGTCGGGCGCGGCCGGTCCGCTGGCAGTGCGAGCTCCTCCGGGATGCCCGCGAGCGCTTCCTTCCAGTAACGCAGCTGCGTCGAGACGACGCTGTCCGGGTCCGACTCCTCGCCGAGGAGCTCCCGCTGCCAGAGCGTGTAGTCGCCGTACTGCACCGGCAGCGGCTCCCAGCCCGGCGCCTCACCACGCAGCCGGGCCCCATACGCCGTCGCCACGTCCCGGCGCAGCGGCGCCATCGACCAGCCGTCACCGGCGATGTGATGGACGAGCAGTACCAGCACATCGCGGGCCTCGGTCGCGCCGTCGCCGCTGGCCCGGACGAGCCAGGCCCGCAGCGGCATCTCGGTGGACAGGTCGAACGCCGTCCACGACGCCTGCTCGACCGCTTCGTCGAACCCGGCCGCGGACACGTCGCGGACCTGCAACTCCCAGTCAAGCTCCGCCGTTTCCAGAATCTTCTGGTACGGCTCGCCGTCCACGATGACGAAGGTGGTGCGCAACGACTCGTGCCGGGCGATGACGTCCCGCAGCGCTGCGTTCAGCGCGGCGACATCCACCGTGCCCCGCAGCGGTAGCACGATCGGGATGTTGTAGGTGGAGCTGGGACCCTCCAACTGGCCCAGGAACCACAACCGGCGCTGCGCGAACGACAAGGGAAGCATCAGTTGGTCTCCTTACGCATCCGGCGCAACGCCGGCCGATTCGACTTCCGGGTTCCAAGCTCTTGAGCGAGTTGTGCGGGTGTCGGTGACTCGAAGAGAGTGCGGATCTTGACCTCGGCACCGAGTTCGACCCGGATCCGGGACAGCAGTCGGATTGCGAGCAGCGAGTGGCCGCCGATGTCGAAGAAGCTGTCGTCCACCCCGACGACCGCGCGCTCGAGGACTTCGGCGTACAGCTGGCAGAGCTGCTTTTCCTGCTCGGTAGTCGGCTCGCGACCGACAGGCCCCCCGGTGGACTCCGGATCGGGCAGGGCTCGGCGGTCGAGTTTGCCGCTGGTGGTCATCGGCAGCGTGGGGAGGGTCACCACGGTGGCCGGGACCATGTACTCGGGCAGCCGGGCCGCGGCGTGGGTACGTAGCTCCTCGTCGGGCACCGCGTCCGTGGCCGGTACGACGTAGGCGATCAGCCGCCGGTCGCCGGTGGAGTCCTCCCGCGCCAGGACCGCGACCTGCTCGACACCCGGATGGGTCAACAGCACAGTCTCGATCTCACCCGGCTCGATCCGGTATCCCCGTACCTTGACCTGGTCATCGACCCGGCCCAGGAACACCACCTGCCCATCGGCGGCCCATCTGAC
>NZ_JADPUN010000165.1 GCF_015690345.1 Plantactinospora alkalitolerans
GTGGCGTACCGGGTGGCGGTGGACGGGGCGGGGCCGTTCCTGATGGCCCGGGGCGAGGTCGACGCTGTGGTGCTCGGCGCCGACCGGATCTGCGCGAACGGCGACGTGATCAACAAGATCGGCAGTTACGCGCATGCCCTCGGCGCACACCGGGCCGGCATCCCGTTCGTCGTCGTCGCGCCCGAGTCCACGGTGGACCTGGCGACGGCCTCCGGTGCCGACGTCGAGATCGAGGACCGGGGCGCCGACGAGGTGCTGTCGCCCGCAGCGGACCAGCCGGCCGGAGCAGATGACCAGTCGACGCGACCGGATGACCAGCCGGCCGGAGCAGGGGATCAGTCGACGCGACCAGATGATCAGTCGACGCGGTGGACGACCGTCGGCGCGGTCAATCCCGCGTTCGACGTGACGCCACACGACCTGGTCACCGCGATCGTCACCGAGCGACGCGTGATCAGGCTGGATCGTGGCGAGCGGGTCTGACGGCGGTGACCGTACGCCGGTCGTCGGCGACCCGGGTCAGCCAACCGCCGGCCCGGCCGAGCCGGAGCAGGGCCTCGGGCTCGGCCGGCAGTTCCACCGGGGTACCGCCCCGGGGCGGCCAGGCCAACCGGGCCGCCGAGCCGGGTCGGAGCCAGGTCCGCAGCGCGTCGATCGGATCCGCGGTGTCCAGCGCGGCTCGGGCCCGCGTCAGCGCGTCGAGCACCGCGTCCAGGGCCGGACCGACCGCCGCGGCGTTGCCGCCGCACATCGCCGCCACCAGGTCCGGTCGGGTCGCCGCGACCCGCGTACCGTCCCGGAACGAGCCGGCGCCCAGGGTGCCGGCGAGCGGATCGTCGGCGGCGACCGCGGCCAGCGCCGAGGCCAGCAGGTGCGGTACGTGGCTGACGGCGGCGACCGCCCGGTCGTGTTCGTCGGCGACTGCCGGTACCACCCGGGCGTTCAGGCCGGTGATCAGTGCCGCCAGTTCGAGCCAGTCGGCCAGCGACGTCGACCCCGGTTCGAGGCAGAGCACCCAGGCGCAACCGGCGAACAGATCCGGATCGGCGGCACCGAAGCCGGAGGTCTCCCGTCCGGCCATCGGGTGTCCGCCGACGAATCCGGCGAGGCGGTCGGATCCGGCGTGCAGGTGCCGGTCGACCAACGTCTGTACGGGCCCCTTGATCGACGTGACGTCGGTGACCAGGCCGGTGTAGCCGGCGCCGGCCAGTTCATCCAGCACTCCGGCGACGGCGGGCAGCGGAACCGCGACCACGACCAGTTCGACCCGGGCCACGGCGTCCCGTACGGTCCGGGCGACCTGCCAGCGCCCGTCGACCGGGGCCTGTGCGGCGGCCGTCCGGGCCGTGGCCCGGGTCGCCGGATCGGCGTCATAGCCCAGGACCCGATGGCCGGCGGAGGCCAGTGCGCGTAGCACCGAGCCGCCGATGAGACCGAGCCCGATCACCGCGACGTCCACGTCCGGAACTCTCGCACACCGGCGCCAGTTACGGTGCCTTCGGGCAGCCCTTGTCGGCGTGCCAGTCCTTCACCTTGGCGACCGGCGAGGTGTTGCGCTTCTTGCGCCAACCGTCCAGGAAGGTCGCCGGCCAGACCACGCCGCGCCGGATCCACCAGTCGCCGGTCTTCTTGCACGGCGGCGAGATGCCGAAGTGCAGATGGCAGACGTTGTTCGCGTTACCGGTCTTGCCGACCGTGCCGAGCTGCTGGCCGGCGCCTACCCGTACTCCCGCGTTGATTCCGGCGGCGACGTTGGTCAGGTGTGAGCCGTAGTAGCGCACCCCGTCGTCACCGAGCAGCGACACCGCCTTGCCGCCGTTGTTGGGACCCTGTGGACCGGACTTGCTGTAGTTGTCGACCCGGCTCACCTCCAGGATCCGGCCCGCCGTGACGGCGACGACGGATGAGCCACAGTTGGCGAAGATGTCCGTGGCCGGGTAGCCCGAGTGCGTCGGATGGTACGAGACGTTGCTGGTCTGCACCGGGAACACGTACCGGTGGTTGCCGGGCTTCGGCGGCGGGGTGGTGGGCTTGCGGGACGGCGACGTGCTCGGGGTTGCCGGCGCGGTCGGCGTCGGGGCCGCCAGCGGCGAGCCGCCGGCCGAAGCCGACGTCGACGTGTCCATCGGTTCGAAGCTCGGTGCGTCCGGTTGCTGTCTCGTGTCGGCGCAGCCGGCGACGAGCGCCGTCGCCAGCAGGACGACGACCGGGTACGTCTGCCGGCCGCGCCGCCGATCCCGCGCTGCGGGTGCTCCCCAAGACATCCGGCAATACTGGCAGACCGCCCCGCCGTGCGTCCGCCCGGAACCTCACCGTCATCGGGTTGTCCGGCCTGTGGGCCCACCACCGCCGCTGCGACCTGCCGGTGGTCCGTTGGCCGCGACTCGGTGGGTGCCCGGTGACCGCCGGGATAGGCTGCGGGCGGCGGACCGCGCGGAATCCGGCGCGGACGGTGGTGGAAGGAGCGGCGTCATGGCGGAAGAGCCGGCGTTCCGACCCTGGCCGGACGCACCTGCGCCCGGTGGTCCGCACGCGGGTGTCCGCCAGCCGGACAGACCCGGGCCGGGCGCGGTTCCGCCGGGCGATGCGCTCCGGGGCGGCGGTCCACGGGTCGGGCCGGTCTGGGCGGCACGGCCGGCGGCGCACAGTCCGTCCGGTCTTTTTCCGGCCGGCCCGCCGCCGAACTCACACCCGACCTACCGAGAACCCCATCCGGCCCGGGTCGGCGGCGTGTTCGCCGGTGCCGGTTCGGCGGCGGCCTGGTTGGTCGCCTTCGGTCTGCTCGGTCGTGACCTGCGCGGATATGTGCTGTGGACGCTCTTTGCCGGCGGGGTGGCCTGGTTGGTCGCCCTGGTGTTGACCGCGCGCGGTGATCGGGGGGTCGGCGCGGGAATCGCGTTGGCCGGGGCACTGGGCTGGGCCGTCGCGGCAGCGGCGGTCGCGGTCCGCTGGTCCTCCTCCGCCGACTGGCCGCTCTGGTGAGGGGCCTGGTGGGCGAAAACGGGCGAAATTCGCCCTCGCTGGCGGCGCTGGGTGAGCCTGCGACCGCATACCGCGACCGGCCTTGACGAACCGCGCGGGACTCGGCACCCTCGCGGTATGGCCTGGACAGAGCATCGGCTCGACCCCGACCGCAGCCGCCGTCGGTTGCAGCTCCTCGCCGAGCTCGCCGGGGCGAAGTCGGTGCGGGAGCGTGAGCATCCACGACGTGCCCGCGTTGATCGGCTGCGTGAGTTGATCGCGACCCGTCGTCGGTTGGTGAGCTGACCGACCGCGCCACCCACCTCGATTCCCTGACCTGCTTCGGGGCGTTGCCTAGGCTCCCGTGGATGTGACCGGATACCGTTCCGCGTAACAGGGAGTCGGCCGTGAACGGGCACGTCGGCGGTGATCTGCGGCTGGGGGCCGAAGGGTAATTGGGGGGACCGTGTCGTACTTCGCTGCGGCCGTGGTGCGTCGGGCGTCCGGCTGGACTGCGGCAGAAGTTGATCTTAATGGCGCGGCGGACATCGACGAGGTTGCCGACCTGCTCCGCGACGTCGACCAGGACGCCGAGATCTCGTTGCTCTTCGTCGAGTCCGATGACGTCTACCTCGCGATCATGCGGCTGGACGAGGGTGAGGACCTGCGCATCTTCGGTTCCGACTCGGCCTTCGCCGAGGAATCGCGGCTCGGTGCCCTGCTGGTCGGGGACATCAAGGCACCGGCGCTGGAGATCGACGACGTCGTCGAACCGGCGGCGCACGTCGCCGGGGCGTCCGGTGACGAGGATGACGACGACCCGGCGGTCGATCCCGACGCCGACCCGGTGGGTGACGCCGACCTCCTCGCCGACCTCGGCATCTCGGCCCATCGCCTGCTCGCGATCTGCTCCCGCGAGGGCATGCTGCCGGCCGATGTCACGGCGCAGGTCTGTCAGGTCATCGGCTGCGGCAACGAGGTCGAGGAACTTCGGGAAGCGTGACCGGCCCGGATTCGGAAGGTTCTGACGCGTCGGTCCGGCGGGCCGGGTGGTGACCGGCCGACGGCAACAGCACGAGGCGTGGATGCGGCGGGCGCTGGAGGTCTCCGGCACCAGTCCTGCCGGCCTCGGTGCGGTCGGCCCGGCGGAAGACGTCGCCGACCGGGCCAGGGAGGTGGCGGCCGAGGACGTACCGGTCGGCGCGGTGATCTACGGCCCGGACGGAACGGAACTCTCCACCGCCCGCAACGAACGGGAACGTACCGGTGACCCCACCGCGCACGCCGAGGTCCTGGCACTGCGCCGGGCCGCCGACGTGCTGGGGGCCTGGCGGCTGACCGGCTGCACCCTGGTCGTGACGCTGGAGCCGTGCACCATGTGCGCCGGGGCACTGGTGCTCGCCCGAATCTCCACCCTCGTCTACGGCGCGTGGGAGCCGAAGACGGGCGCGGTCGGGTCACTGTGGGACGTCGTACGCGACCGGCGGCTCAACCACCGGCCCGAGGTCTACGGCGGGGTCCTGGAAGCCGAGTGCGCCGCCGCGCTCCGCGCGTTCTTCCGCTGACCTCCCACGCTGCGGACTCAGGGCTTATCCACAGTTTGTGGATAACTTCAAAACCTGTGGAAAACTCCGGTACGGGCTGTGGACCGGGTACGTGCCGAGGGGCGTCCGGCTGGCAGACTTCGATCCGTGCCCCGCATGGTCATTCCCGCCACCCTCAGTCGCAATGTCGTCGAAACCTGGGGCGAGGCCGGTAGACGGTGGCTGACCGAGTTGCCGGAGCTGGAGTCCTCGATGCTGCGCGACTGGGAGTTGGAACCCGGCACGCCGTTTCCGCTCAGCTTCAACTGGGTCACCTCGGTCAACCGGGCCGACGGCTCGCCAGCGGTGCTCAAGCTCGGCGTACCGCACACCGGCCATCTGGCGGAGGAGGCGGCGACGCTCGAGTTCTTCGCCGGCCAGGGGGCGGTACGTCTGCTCGCCCGGGACGCCGACCGGGGGGCGCTGCTCCTGGAACGGGCCAACCCCGGCATCCCGATCAGCGCACTCGTTCCATCGCGTGACGAGGAGGCGACCACCGCCTTCGTCGACGTGCTGCGGCGACTGCACCGTACGGCCCCGCCGAGTTGGCCACTGCCGGAGTTGGCGGCCCGGAGCGCGTCCTTCTCGAATCACCTGCGCGTGCACCCCGACGGTGGTCTGATCCCCCGGCACCTGGTGGAGCGGGCGGGCCGGCTGTTCGACGAGTTGTGCGCGACCGCGCCGGACCGGGTGATCCTGCACGGCGACCTTCATCATGACAACATCCTGCGGGCCGACCGGGAACCGTGGTTGGCGATCGATCCGCACGGGGTCATCGGTGATCCGGGTTACGAGATCGGCGCCCTGCTCTACAACCCCGACCCCGGCCGGCGTGAGGACGACCTCCTTGCCCTGGTCCCGCGCCGGATCGAGCAGCTCGCCGACATGTTGGGAATGCCCGTCGAACGAGTCGTCGGCTGGGGATTCGTTCAGGGCGTGCTGTCGGAGGTGTGGACGGCGGAGGGCGGTGGCACGCCCGGAAGCCGCGCCCTGGACGTCGCGCTGCAACTACTGCCCCGGCTGCCCTGACTGGACCGGGAGGGTCAGGGGCGGTGGGCGCCGATGGCGGCCGGGACCGGGGTGTTGGCCGCCGCGCCGATGGTCGCCGCCGGAGACAGGTTCCACCGCGGTTCGCCCGCCGTCGAGAACCCGCCGGACGATTCGGCCGGATCGGCCGGCAGGACGACCGTGACGACCAGCCCGCCGCCCTCCCGGGGCTCGGCCCGGACCGAGCCGCCGTGCGCGCCGGAGACCGCCCGGACGATCGACAACCCGAGACCGAACCCGCGCCCGCCGTCGACCCGCTCCTGACGTAGCCGACGGAACGGCTGGAACAGCGTCTCGATCTCGTACCCCGGCACCACCGGCCCGGTGTTCGCCACCACCAGGGTGGCCCAGCCGTCGACCGTGCCGGTGTTGATCCACACCTCGCCGCCGGTCGGGACGTTGTGCCGTACCGCGTTCTCCAGCAGGTTCTGGGCCAGCCGCTCCAGCAGAATCGGATCGCCGGTGGTACGGGCCGGCGCCAGGTACCGGTGTACGGAGAGCTGCGTCCCGGCGGTGGCCTGGTCGGTGACGTGCGCGGCCACCTCGGCCAGGTCGATCGACGTACGGTCGACAATCTGCTGGTCCGAGTCGGCCAGGGTGAGCAGCCCGTCGATCAGCCGTTCGTGGCGTTCGTTGATCGACAACAGCGTCTCCCCGAGCTGCCGTAGTTCGGCGGGGGCCTCCGGCCGGGTGATCGCGAGTTCCAGCAGCGAGCGGTTCAGCGCCAGCGGGGTACGCAGTTCGTGCGACGCGTTGGCGATGAACCGGCGCTGCCCGTCGAAGGACTGATCCAGACGTTCCAGCATCAGGTCGAAGGTGTCGGCCAGTTCCCTCACCTCGTCCCGGGGCCCGCGCAGCGCGATCCGCTCGTGCAGCCCCCGTCCGGCCGCCCCGGCCCCGGCGATCCGCCGGGCGGTGCCGGTGATCTGGTTCAGCGGTTGCAGCGCCCGGCCGGAGAGCAGCCAGCCGAAGGCGATGGCGGTCGCCGACACCACTCCCAGGGCGATGCCGCCCTGGGTGAGCAGGGTTTCCAGTGCGTCCTGCCGGGCCTGGTCCTGGACCTGCCGGGCGTACATCCGGAGCTGCTCGGCGTCCTCGGGGGAGGCGATCTGCCCTGGCAGCCCGTTCAGCGGCTGCCTGAAGGCGTTCAGCGACACCCCGAAGGTCGCGGGCAACTGCTGCTTCACCAGGACGTAGGTGACGCCGAGCAGGACGATGCCGGCGAGCAGGAAGAGGCCGCCGTAGACGATTGTCAGACGAGCTCGGATGGTCAGTCGCTTCACCGGATCTGATACCCCACTCCCGGAACCGTCTCGACGACCTGCGGGTCGCCGAGCTTGCGGCGCAGCTTCATCACTGTCACCCGCACCACGTTGGTGAACGGGTCGATGTGTTCGTCCCAGGCCCGCTCCAGCAGCTCCTCGGCGGAGACGACCGCGCCGCCGGCCCGCATCAGCTCGGCCAGCACCGCGAACTCCTTGCGGGACAGCGCGACGTGCCGACCGTCGCGGTAGACCTCGTGCCGGGCCGGGTCGACCACCAGTCCGGCCCGGGTCAGTTTCGGCGGTGCCGCCGGCCGGGCCCGGCGGATCAGCGCGTGCACCCGGGCCGAGAGTTCGACAAGCGCGAACGGCTTGATCAGGTAGTCGTCGGCGCCCAGCGCCAGACCGGCCACCCGGTCCCGGACAGCGGCGGCGGCGGTGAGCATCAGCACCCTCGTCTCGGCCCCGCCGTCCATGATCGCCCGGCAGACGTCATCCCCGTGCACCACCGGCAGGTCCCGGTCGAGCACGACGACGTCGTAGTCGTTGACGCCGAGCCTCTCCAGGGCCGAGTCGCCGTCGTACACGACGTCGACCGCGAACGCCTCCCGACGTAACCACTCGGCGACGGCGTCCGCCAACAGCTTCTCGTCCTCGACCACCAGTACCCGCACCGTCCCATCGTGACTCGCTCCCGGGTAACCCCGCCGTAAACGTCGACGGTTACGCCCCGGATACGCGCCCCGCACTTCACTTTGTCCGTATCGGCCGGCGAACCGCGCCGGCCCACGGAAGGAGTTGTGCCATGCGCCGACGAATGTCAGGCACCTGGCTGGCCCTGCCGCTGACTCTCGGTCTGGCCCTCGCCGGCTGCGGCGGCCCCGATTCCGGGACCGGAGTGGCGACGGCCGGCGGCGGAACCGGGGCCGAACCCACGGCCAGCGCCAGCGCCGCCGCCCTCAGCAACGAGGACCGGCAGCGGGAGTTCGCCAAGTGCATGCGGGAGAACGGGGTGGACATGCCCGACCCGGAGCCGGGTCAGGGCGGGATCCGCGTCCAGAGCGGTCCGGACGACCGGGAGAAGATGGGGGCGGCGATGGAGAAGTGCCGCAGCCTGCTGCCCAACGGTGGCGAGGGAATGAAGCTCGACGCGAAGCAGATCGAGCAGGTGCGCCAGATGGCCAAGTGCATGCGGGAGAACGGCGTACCGGACTTCCCGGACCCGGGCGCGGACGGCACCATCAACTTCCAGGCGGGGGCCGGGCTCGACCGGGAGGACCCGAAGTTTCAGGCCGCGATGGAGAAGTGCCGTGGGAACTTCCCGATCCGGGCCCGGGAGTCGCGATGACGGCGGGAACCTCGGCAACCGCCGCCGGGCCCGCCCGGGAAGGCTCCGATGCGACCGGCGTGTCCCCTGCGACCGCTGTGACCGGAGCGGACCCGTCCGGCTCCCTGACCGGTGAACCGTTCGACGAGGCGGGGCCGGTCCCGGGCCCGCCGGTTGCGGCGAGTGCCGGCCGGGCCCACCGGCGGCGCGGCGGCGGTCGTACCAGGGTGGTGGCCGTCGCGACGACCGCCGCGGTCGCGGTCGCCGCCGGGGTGGCGGCAGCCGTCGGATTCGGCGGCGACAATCCGGGTACGGCGACCGCCGGCACCCTGCCTCCGGCGAACGCCCAGATCACCCGACAGACGCTGATCGACTCCGAGAGCGTCAGCGGTGAACTGGGGTACGGGGAAACCCGCACCGCCGCCGTCCGGGCGGGCGGCACCATCACCTGGATGGCCGGGACCGGTGCCCGGATCACCCGGGGCAAGCCGTTGTACTCGGCCGACAACGCCAAGGTCGTGCTGCTCTACGGTCGGCTGCCGGCGTACCGGACGCTCCGGTCGGGGGACACCGGTGCCGACGTCAAGCAGTTCGAGCAGAACCTCAGCGCGCTGGGGTACGACGGGTTCACCGTCGACGACGAGTACACCTCGGCGACCGCCGACGCGGTCGAGGAATGGCAGGACGATCTCGGTCTCGACGAGACCGGGCGGGTCGAGTTGGGCCAGGTCGTCTACGCGGCCGGCGAGGTCCGGGTGGACAGCCACGAGGTGACCGTCGGCGACGCGGTCCAGCCCGGGGGCGGGGTGCTGACCTACACCGGTACGGCCCGGGTGGTCACCGCGACCCTGGACGTGGACGACCAGGCGCTGGCCAAGAAGGGCGCCAAGGTGACCGTGACGCTCCCGGACGGCAAGGAGGTCGCCGGCACCATCGCCACCGTCGAGACGGTGATCGAGACCGGCAGCGGCGCGGAGGCGGAGCCGGAGACCAAGATCGAGGTGACTGTCACGGCGGCCGATCCGAAGGCGCTGGCCGGATTCGACAGCGCCTCGGTCGACGTGGCGTTCACCGCCGACCAGCGCGCGGACGTCCTGACCGTGCCGATCGCCGCACTCCTCGCGCTCGCCGAGGGCGGGTACGGCGTCCAACTCGTCGAGGGCGGCACGACCCGGATCGTGGCGGTGCAGACCGGGCTGTTCGCTTCCGGTCGGGTGGAGATCTCCGGCGCCGGGCTGGCCGAGGGCGCGACCATCGGGATGCCCAAGTGAGCGGGAACACCGCCGTCACCGCCGGTGGGACCGTGCACCCGGCGCCCGGATCCGACGGGGTCGTCGTGCTCGATGGTGTGACAAAGGTCTATCCGGGCGGGGTGACGGCGCTCGGCGGAGTCTCGCTGGCGATCCGGCACGGCGAACTCGCGGTGATCGTCGGCCCGTCCGGTTCCGGAAAGTCGACAATGCTGCACCTGATCGGCACCCTGGACCGGCCCTCGACCGGCCGGGTGCACATCGACGGGTACGACGTGGCAAGGCTCACCGACCGGCAGTTGTCCGCGCTGCGGTCGTCCCGGATCGGGTTCGTGTTCCAGCAGTTCCATCTCGCGTCGGGCGTACCGGCGCTGGACAACGTGGCGGACGGGCTGCTCTATGCCGGCGTGCCCCTCGGGGAGCGGCGGCGGCGGGCGGAGGCCGCGTTGGACCGGGTCGGAATGGGTCACCGGCTGGACCACCGGCCGCACGAACTCTCCGGCGGGGAACGGCAGCGGGTGGCGATCGCCCGCGCCGTCGTCGGCGGTCCGGCGTTGCTGCTGGCCGACGAGCCGACCGGCAACCTGGACTCCGCGTCCGGTGCGGGGGTGCTGGCCCTGCTGCGCGAGTTGAACGCCGCAGGGACCACCGTCGTGGTGATCACCCACGATCGGGAGATCGCGGCGAGCCTGCCCCGGCAGGTCTACATGCGGGACGGCCTGGTCGTCGCCGACAGCGGTCCCGGATCCGGGCCCTCGGGGCTCTCCCCGCTCGGGCTCGTCCCGGCCGGGCCCGTACCGGCCGGCGCCGGTCCCACCACGTCGAACGGGGTGCGCTGATGGCCGGAACGAGCGGCACGGACGGACGCCGGCTGGTGCCGACCCGGATGCGTCCACGCGACATCCTCCGGGTCGGCGGCGTCGGGCTGCGTACCCGACCGCTGCGGGCCTTCCTCTCCGCGCTGGGCATCGCCATCGGCATCGCGGCGATGGTCTCGGTGGTCGGCATCTCGTCGTCCTCCCGGGCCGAACTGGACCGGATGCTCGACTCCCTCGGCACCAACCTGCTGACCGTCTCGCCCGGCAACACCATGTTCGGGGAAGACGCCCAGCTCCCGGAGGAGTCGGTGGCGATGGTCGGCCGGATCGGCCCGGTCGAACAGGTCTCCGCGACCGGGCAACTCTCCGACGCCAAGGTGTACCGCTCGGACAAGATTCCGGCGGCGGAGAGCGGCGGGATCGCCACCCGGGCGGCCCGGCTCGACCTGCTCGACACGGTCGGGGCGACCGTGACCAGCGGCACCTGGTTGAACGCCGGAACGGCCCGCTACCCGGCCGTGGTGGTCGGGGCCACCGCCGCCCAGCGGCTCGGGCTCGGCACCGCCGGACCCGACGTACAGGTCCAGGTCGGCGGTCGGTGGTTCACCGTCGTCGGGATCCTGGCACCGGTACCACTGGCCCCGGAACTGGACCTGTCGGCGCTGATCGGCTGGGAGGCCGCCGCGTCGTACCTCGACTTCGACGGCCACCCGACGACGATCTACACCCGGTCGGCGGAGGAGTTCGTCGAGGCGGTGCAGGCGGTCCTCGGCGCCACCGCGAACCCGGAGGCGCCGAACGAGGTCAAGGTGACCCAGCCCTCCGACGCCCTCGCCGCACAACAGGCCACCGACGAGGCGTTCACCGGGCTGCTGCTCGGCCTCGGCGCGGTCGCGCTGCTGGTGGGCGGGGTCGGGGTGGCGAACACGATGGTGATCTCGGTGCTCGAACGGCGGGCCGAGATCGGGCTCCGCCGCTCGCTCGGCGCGACCCGAGGACAGGTACGCACCCAGTTCCTCGCCGAGTCGCTGCTGTTGTCGGCTCTGGGCGGGATCGGCGGGGTGCTGATCGGCATCGCCGTCACCTCGGGCTATGCCCTGTCCCGGGACTGGCCCACGGTCGTACCGGGCTGGGCGATGGCCGGTGGGGTCGGCGCGACCCTGCTGATCGGCGCCTTCGCCGGGCTCTATCCGGCGATCCGGGCCGCCCGGCTCGCCCCGACCGAGGCCCTCACCGCGCCCTGATTCCGCGCCTCGCCGCTTCGGCTGCGGGGGGCGTAACCAAGATTCTTGTCGGGTTGGGGTTCACCATCGACCCCGACCCGACAAGAATCTTGGCGCTGTCGGTCAGGCGATGATGGTGTCGAGGGCGATCTCGACCATCTGGCCGAACGTCTGCTCCCGCTCCTGCGCGGTGGTCTTCTCGCCACGCTTGATGTGGTCGCTGACGGTCAGCAGCGTCAACGCCCGGGCCTTGAACCGGGCCGCGATCGTGTAGAGCGCCGCCGACTCCATCTCCACCGCCAGCACGCCGTAGTCGGCGAGGGTGTCGTAGAGGTCGGGACGATCGGTGTAGAAGGCGTCCGCCGCCAGGATCGGTCCGACCCGCATCGCGATGCCGCGCCGCTCGGCCACCTCGACCGAGGTACGCAGCAGCCCGAAGTCGGCCACCGGGGCGTAGTCGATCAACCCGTCGAACCGCATCCGGTTCATGTTCGAGTCGGTGGACGAGCCACTCGCCGCGATCACGTCACGGAGCTGGAGATCCTCCGCGAGCGCGCCGCAGGAGCCGACCCGGATCAGCGACCTCACGTCGTACTCGTTGATCAGTTCGTGGGCGTAGATCGAGGCGGACGGCATGCCCATGCCGGAGCCCTGGATCGAAACCTCGGTACCGGACCACCGGCCGGTGAAGCCCAGCATGCCGCGGACCGTCGAGTAGCACTTGGCGTCCTCGAGGTAGGTCTCCGCGATCCACTTGGCCCGCAGCGGGTCACCCGGCATCAGGACCCGCTCGGCGATCTCGCCAGGCTTGGCGCCAATGTGCGTACTCATGTGAGGTGATCCTGCCAGGTCGGTTCGGCCGATACCGCCGCGACGTCCATCAGAAGCGTCGGGTACCCTACTCGGCGGTGGTGTGTCCGAGCGGCCTAAGGAGCACGCCTCGAAAGCGTGTGAGGGTTTACGCCCTCCAAGGGTTCAAATCCCTTCACCACCGCCACGGAACAGGCGAAACGCCCGGCAGGTCGGAGACGACCCCGCCGGGCGTTCTGCTTGTGGTCTCAGTTCTGGTCTCAGTTGCCGCTCAGCGGCCGGTACGCGTACCCCGGCGGCGCCCTGGTCGCCGTCCTCGGGCGGATCCTTCGGAGCCTCCCAGAGCAGCCCGCCGACCCGCTTCGCGATGTCCCGGCGGACCTGCGTCGTCAAGTGCTGGTAGCGGACGGCCATCGCTGAGTTGGACCAGCCCATGGGGCCCGCTCCGCCACGCCGAGGGTCAGCAGCACCGTGGCGGCCCTGTGCCGGGCATCGTGTAGCCGCCCGTCTCGGAGTCTTGATCGACCCCGAGGATGCCGCCCGGCAGATTGACAGCTACCTGAACACCATCGTCCAGGAACGCCGCAGGTTGCTTCCCCGCGTCAGGCGTTCCATCCCGCCCGGCCCCTCACCTGACGCCGGGCGGGTAAGGGCCCGGCTCCTGGCGACCTCCGGCGCGCAGCGCTGGCATAATCCCCGCCCGTGAGCGAGTACATGGTCCGCCCTGTCCGGGGCCACGAGTGGCGCGAGATTCGGGCGTTGCGTCTGAAGGCGTTGAAGGACGAGGCTGCCCCGTTGGCCTTCGTCGAGTCCTACGAGGAAGGTGCTGCCCAGCCCGAAGAGTTTTGGCGGGGGCGCGCACAGGGTTCCTCCAGCGACGCTGGACCAGCGGCGGGGGCATGCCAGTTCGTCGCGATCGCCGATGACGGCACCTGGGTGGGAACGTCGGTCGCACTGATCGAAAAGGCGGGCGAGCAGGACTTCGAGGGCCAGACGATCGAGCAGTCCGGCGGGCATGTGGTGGGCGTCTTCCTGCAGCCGCAGCACCGCGGCAAGGGTGTGATCGGGCGCTTGTTCGACGCAACACTGGATTGGATGCGTCAGCGGGACCTCACGAGGGCGCGTCTCTACGTGCATACGGACAACATCCGCGCGCAACGCGCTTACGAGAAGGCCGGGTTCAAGGCCACCGGGAGGAGTGTCCACGGATCCCTCGGCCCCGAGATCGAGATGGCACGAGCCCTCTGACCCCAGAACCGGGCCGGACAATCCACGGGCCACAAGGTGGTGTCACCGGGCGCCGAACCAGGCTCGGTGGGGCGCGCGCTTGGCAGGTCGGAACGGACCAGCCAAGCGTTTCGTCTTCTGGTCTCAGTTGGCTTCCGCCCTCAGCTCGCGGCTAGCTGGGGCGACGTGTTCGTTGCCGGCGCGTCCCTGGCCGGGCGTGGCCGTGACAGCGCGACGATGCGGGCGGTCAGCACGCTGGCGTTCAACACGGCCGCGACGGCCGTCCAGCTGACCAGCGCAATCGAGTAGTAACAAAGCTGGATGAACGTGATGTCCCGCCCGCCGCCGACGATCCGACCGAGGAGGTCCGGCAGGACCACCAGCAGGGCGAGGGGGGTGAGCCGGGGCAGCAGCCGCAGGGCGAGCCGCCAGGGCGGCCGGGTGGCGAAACGGTCTGCCCAGATCCGGGCGCGTCGCAGGTTGCGGATGCCGAGAAGAAGGCTGAGCAGGGTGAGGCCGGCCAGCGTCAGGTCGACGATCAGCCGTACCGGTGCGCCGGTCGACGGCTCGCCCCCCGTCACGAGGGTGGCCAGTTCGTCGGCGAGCGGGCTGATGCCTTCGTTGGCGAGGCCGATTCCGCTGTTGCCGATCACCGCGATGCCGTAGCCGTCCGGGAGCAGAAGTGTGTCGGCGGTGTAGGTGAACCATATGCCACTGTGGTTGACCCGGCCCTTGCGGTCGGTGTCCCAGCCCATCCCGTACGTCCAGCGTGGATCCGACGAGGTGTGCATGGAGGCGATGCTCGTGGCCGAGACCAGACGTGTCCCATTCGCGGCCAAGCCGGCGTTGCTCTGCACGATCAGCCATTTCGCCATGTCCGACGCCGTGCTGATGACGCCGTCGGATCCGTTGACGAACCGCTTCGGCTCGACGGCGGGAATCGACGCGCCGTAGGCGTAGACGTGTCCCTTTCGTACGTCGCGCGGCAGATCCCGTGGGGTTTGGTTGATCGTGGTGGTCGCCCCCATGCCGATCGGCTCGAAGACATGGCGGCGTAGATAGTCCGTGAAGGGCTCGCCCGCGACGACTTCCACCAGCCGCGCAGCCAGGTGGTAGTTCGTGTTCGTGTAGAAATGTCTTGTGCCCGGCTCGACGGCCAACGTGGCGCTCCGGGCTCGGGTCGCCGCGCCAGCGAGCGAGTCGGGCTGAGGCAGGCTCTTCTCCGGGAGCGTGGAGTCGGTGATTCCGGAGGTCTGGTCCAGCAGTTGGCGTACCGTGATCTGCGCTCCTCGGGGGTCGGCGATCCGGAAGTCAGGCAGGTAGTCGCGCACCGGCGACTCCAACGTCACCTTGCCCGCCTCGACCAGTTGCATCACGGCGAGCGCGGTGAACGACTTGCTGACGGAGGCGGCCGGCATCGGGGTCGTCGCGGTCACCGCGGCGCCAGCGGAGTCGTGGCCGTATCCGCCCGCGTACAACACCTGACTGCCTTTGGTGATCGTCACGGCGATTCCCGGATAGGCCGCCCTCCCCGCGTAGGCGGAAACCGCTCGCTCGATCGCGGCCGCGTCCGGTTCCTGCTTCGCACTCGCGGTGCCTGGCACCATCAGAACCACCAAACCGGCCGTAAGCGCTGCTACCGCACCCCACCGCGAGCCTTTGCCCTGCCACACAGCGTGCCCCCTACGCCTCGGTTGTACCGGCCACGCTAGGTATCGCGACAGCCGAGGGCAGGACCCGAAGGACACCAGTGAGCCCTGACTTTCGTTGAGTTCGGACGAGTTCCCCAGCACAACGCCCGGCAGGTCGGAGACGACCCGCCGGGCGTTCTGCTCTCTGGTGCTCAGATCGTGCTGAAGGACGGGTCCGGCCGGTCCACCCCGTCCCACGGCCGTTCCAGCGGCAGCCCACCGACGCCCTGGGCGAAGCCCCCGGCGGGCCCGCGATGGCTAGCGGCTGCGGAGCAGGTACGCCCGGATGATGGTCTGCTCGACCTGGCTGCCCAGGCTGTCCGCGACGATGGCCCGCAACGACACGTGGCCGGCGTCAGCCGGATGCGTCACTGCCGCGACCCAGCTGCCGCCGTCCAGTTTGATCGGGGCGGTCCGCCAGGTCGTTCCGTCGTCGTAGGACACCTGCACGGTGAGTTTGCTGACCGATCCGCCGGTCGAGCCGGGCTGATGCTCGACCCGGATCGGGATGAGGAACGGTTTTCCGGCCGGTGCCGTCCTTCCCGCGCCCAGAACGGGCGCGTACCGGACCGCCAGCAGCGGCAGCGCCACCGGTAGGGTGCTCGCCTTCTGCCGGGAGCGGAACGTCCACACCGACGAGACCTGCTCTTCCGACCCATGCCGGGCCTTACCGAGATGGTGCCGTCGCCGCGGACCTCGACGAGATCGCCGGTGATGAGCGTGACGGAGCGTGCTGTGGCATCCGTAGCAGCCGGTCCGGCGGCCCGCGCCGGAACGGGCGGCGTGGTCGTCGCGACAGCCGGCGCCGGTTGGCCGGTGGTGGACACGAGGGCAAGGCAGGCGGGGATCGCCAGCCACCGTAGACGTTTCACACAAGGTCCTCAGGGAGAAGGATGGCCGGCCGCCTACTCGCGGCCGGCCATCGGTACAGAACGGGGTGCCGCTACTCCTGCGGCAGGGTCGGTGCCTGCGGCGCGGCGTCGGACCACTCCGCCACCAGCACCACGGTGCTGCTCTCCTTGGCGGGGACCTTCGAGCCCTTCGGCGTCGAACTGGTCTTCGTGCCCAGCAGTCGATGGGCCGAAGGGTCGACGATCAGCCGCACGGTGGCGCTGTCGTCGCGGAATTCCACGCCCTGCCCGGACCGTCCACTCTCGTCCCTGACGGTGCCGAGGCTGCGCACACCTGGAACGTCGGCGAGGATCCGGAACGCCGCGGCGCGCACCTCCGGCGGCGCCGGGGTGTCCAGCAGCATCCGGCTCAGGAAACCGAACAGCAGCTGATCGCTCACGGCGCTGCCGGCGGCCGCCCCCATCTCCGCCTTGATCCGGCCGGTCACCCACTCGCGGAGTGCACCCTGCTCGTCGGGCAGGTGCCGGACCTGCTCCAGGCTGAGCTGGCCGAGATCCTCCAGGTAGCGGGGTGCCGCACTGTCCCTGGTGAGCGTGCCCTCACCCGGTCGGGTGGACAGGATCAGCTTCTTCGGGCTGTCGGTGTCGAGAGCCCACTCGGTCGGGGAGCCGGCCGCGCGCCAGGCCTGCTCGTCGGCGGCGCTGTACGGCCGTACGCCGAAATCGCGGCGGCCCGTCCAACTGGCCTTCCGCGGATCGCTGGCGTCCCAGCTCTCGTTGACAGTGCGCCGGAGCAGCCGATACCCGCCGGAGGCGGCCCCGACCGGCTGCGGTCCGAAGACGTCGAGCGTCTTGACATGCCAATACGTGCCCGACTCGGCGGGTGCCTGCTCCGCCCGGGTCGCCGCAGCGAGCAGAATATCGCGCGCCGTCACCGGCGTCGCGCCTCCGATGGCGCTGTCCACGGCTCCCGGCTGCCCGCCGGCCGGCGGCGGATCGCCCACCCGCGCGCCCTGCGGAGCCGAGATCACCGACACCGCGAGCACCCCGGCCGCGGCCGCTCCGACCAACCCGGTACCGAGAAAGGACCAACGCAGCACCGGCCGCGACGCCCTCGACCGGCCCACCACACGACGACCGGACGAATCCCCGGCCGGATCGGACGCGACGACCCCGTCCAGCACCCGCCGCCCCATCTCGCCACGCGCCCACCCGGCCGATTCCGGCCGACCCCGACGCACCATCTCGTCGATGTTCATGAAGTCTCCTCTACGCTGCCACTGGTTTGCGGACCGTCGGCGACGCTCCACCACTGTCTTCGGCGATCCGCTGGTAGGCGACGCGGAACCGGGTGCGGGCCCGGTGCAGCCGTACCGCGTAAGTGGGGCGCGAGACTCCGAGCACCCGTGCCGCCTCCGCCGCGGTCAGGTCGAACCAAGCCGCCGTCACCAACACCTCGCGGTCCCGCTCACCGAGCGCGTCCAGCGCCCGGCGCACCTGGTCCCGCAGCGCGACATCATCGGCGAGCCGATCCGGCCCGTCCTGCGCGACTGTCGACGTGACCATCCGCTCGTCCAGCACGGCCGTCGCGGTGCCCTGCCGGCGGTGAGCCAGCACCACCCTGCGCGCCACCCCGAACAGCCAGCCCCGCTCCTCGCCGGCCCGAACCCGGTCCAGCGACCGCCACGCCACCAGGAACACCTCACCCACCACGTCCGCAGCGTCCTGCCGGCCGACCCTCCAGACCGCATATGCGTGGATGTCGTCGGCATGTCGACGGAACAGTTCGGTCACCCGCTCTTCACGTTCTCGCATCGCACCTCCGCAGTTCGCCTTGTCGCGGGTACTTGTCGTCGACGGGGCCATGGATTACAGGAGCGGGAGCGGAGATTCCACGAGGCCCACGGCGGAGCGGGTACCCGACTGGCCTTCGGCGGGCGCGTCGACGCGACGACGACGTCTTTGTGGTGCGGATTCAGGAGCCTGTCGCCCGGTCGACGACATCGCGGATCGCCTGGACCACGGCGTCGGCGCGCTCGACGATCAGCAGAGCCGAAGAAAGGCTGTTGATCGTTGTGCGGCGACTGTCAGCCGACGATCGTGCCACCCGGAACGTCCCGGGTAGCAGCTCGGTTCTGCTCTATCTGGGCCTGTGCGACGGCGCGGAACCGCAGCATCGGCATGTCCGCCTCCGCGCGGTCGGCAAAGTGCTCGAGCAACTCCCGGTGGACAAAGATGTAGCCGTCGCCGACCTGGCGGAGGAACAGGCACTGCACGGCGTGGTCGAGGAACGGCAACAGCGGGTACGGCACCAGATCCTCCCGGGCGAGTCGCCGCCGTACGAGGGCCTGCTCGGCCATGGGGGAGAAGGCGACCACGCTGAGGAGTAGCAGCATGGTGCCGCCGCCGGCCAGCGCCGCGAAGCCGAGCGCCTCGGCGGTGCCCCGGGCCAGGGCGACGGGGAGGTAGCCGAGCCCGGCGACGAGGAGGCCCAGCCCGAGCAGCCCGCCCGCGATGAAGGTCAGCCGTTGCCGCAGCAGCGGGCTCGGCACCTCGCGGCGCCCGGTGCGGGGTGGGGGCGGCCGGAAGTAGAGGGTCAACTGGGCGCTGTCGAGGGCGACGAGGGACACCAGTGTGGTGAGGAAGAATCCGGTTCCGTAGCCGAGTCCGGCGGTCCAGCTGGGCCCGCCGGGGGCGATGCAGCCGGTGAGTACTCCGACGACCACCCCGGCGGCGGTCGCCGCGACCAGGACGGACCGTTCCAGGTCGCGGAGGTCATGGATCCAGTCGGCGAGCCAACTCCTCGGGCGCCGATTCTCGTCCCGACTACGAATGGTCCAGGTCAGGTGGAACAGGTTGTCGTACTTGCTCCAGTACATCAGCGCCGCCAGGGCCAGCAGGCCGCCGCTGACCACCAGGCCGGACGGCGAACCCGACGTCCATGCCGTCGCGCCGAAGACGGCGGCGATGGCGGTCCAACTGAACAGCCGGGTAACTTCCGCCGAGGTCCACAGTGAGCCGGAGTACCGGGCCGACCAGGACTCGTCGATCATGTCCAACACGAAGACCGTCTGGTTCCGCAGGCTCAGCGCCTGGGCGAGGATCGAGAGGTAGCCGGCGGTCCGCTCGGGCCGATAGTGCGGATGCGGCCGGCGACGCAGCATCGTGTCGACGTACCGGGCGAAGAGCCGGTCGCGGCCGGAGGCGGGTGGAGGTCCGCCGGCCGTGTCCGGGCGGTCGCCGGCCTCGTCCACGTACGCGAGCGCCATGATGCTGAGCATCAGCGGTGAGTCGGCGAGTTCCCACAGTTCGGGGTCGGCGTCGAGGGCGTCCCGCAGGTCGTCCAGTCCCGGCCGGTCGACGTACCGCTCGATCTGCGACCGGTCCAGCGGCTGGATGGCGACCGTGCCGTACAGGGACGGATCCGACCGGAGCCGCTCGTACTCCGCCTGCCGGCAGCAGATGGCGATCGGGGTCAGCAGGTGCCGATCGTGGAACGCGGCAATCGCCTCGGTACAGGCGTCTCGGTGCTGCTCGGCGACCTCGTCGAGGCCGTCCAGCAGCGGCAGGATCTCCCCCGCCGCCACCCAGGCGGCCGCCTGGGTGGCCGGAATGCCGTACCGCTCGGTGAGTTGCTCGGCGAGCCACTGGTCGATGGGCCGGCGGAGGGTCGCCCAGGAGGAGAGGTTGAACACCGCCGGGATCGGCGCCTCGGGGTCGTGTTCGGCGCGGTCGAGCAGGTCCCGGGCCAGCTCCAGCAGGGTGGTGGTCTTGCCGGAGCCGGGTGCGCCGATGATGACCACCGACTGGTCGAGCCGGTCGAACAGGGCCGACATCGACGTCCGGTCGTCGAGCGCGGTGGTGAAGCCGTCGCGCTGGCTGGCCCGCAGGCTCCACGGGTGATGCCGGTCGTCGGCGGTCGCGGCGATGCCCAGTTCGATCCGCGCCTCCTCGTGCAGGGAGCGGTCCAGAACGCTGGTGATCCAGTAGCGACGTACCCGTTCCAGCAACACTCGGCGGCCTCGTGCCGGTGCGGTCGCGGCGGCACGCCGGGGTTCCCGCCCACGCTGCGCCTCGATGACCACCAGGACCGTCACCAGCAGGACGAGCAGCGGCCAGGCCAACCACAGGTACGGAGTCCACTTCTCGGGCAACGCTCCCGTGGCGACGTTCGTGGCGACACCCAGCAGAGCCACGACGATCACCGACAGGGCAACTGTGACCACCCGATGCATGCGTCGTCTCTACCGTTCCCGGGCACGCCGCACAACCCCGCGCTCCGCCGGGTACCTGGCCCATGCCAGGTTGTCATGCCGGCGGTGGACGAATCTACGCGGCGGTCAGGTGCGGTTGGCCGCCTCGTACCTCACCCAACGGCCGGTGTAGGGACCGTTCGCCAGCCGGAGGTGGTCCACGCCGTTCAGCACGGCACGCCGGTCCAAGGTGACCCGGTCGCCTACCCGATAATTGGTGAGCACCGAGGTCATCGCGCCGGTCGCGTCGATGCTGTACGCCTCGGGCCGGGCCAGTGCGATCGACGCCGGGCGCGGAATTCGGTAACCGATGGGGGCGGCCTCACCGATCTGGTACGAATGCCCCGGCATCTCCTTGACGTGGTAGCCAGCCAGTTCACCGTCGCTGATCTCGTACCAGATGTCGAGTTGGTCCTTCACCCGTACTCGCCCTTTCGAGGCTGCCTTATAGGGCTGGACCAGCCTGATCGGTTTGGTGGCGGTGACGACACCCTGGTTGTCGAACTGGTATCCGGTGTGATCACCCGGATGGAGCAGGACCGTCCCGGTTATGCCGTGCGGCGGAAAATCGTTGTAATACGAATCCGCGATCCGTGCGAAGGCGGTGTCACCGGTGATCGCGAAGCACTGGATGTGCTGGGTGATGTGGGTGGAGTGGTAATTGCCCCCGTCCTTGGCGTGCCGCAGGCAGTACTTGCTCCGCCACTGCCGGTTGGCGATGTCGCCGTACACGTCGCGAGTGGTTGTCAGGGCACCCTGCAACAGCACCTTCGCGCGCTCGTCCTTGGTCACCACCCAGTAGTCCCACAGCCCGTACGCCGAGAAGGTGTGCCCGTTGTAGGTCTGGTCACCCGTGACCTCCTTCGGATTCGGGTACTCCTCCAGCCAGAGCTTCCCGTCCACGACGTACACGCCCCAGGGCTTGCCCGCCACCGGGGTCACCAGATAGGACGCGAACGTCGCGTCGGCCGCCGCCTTCCATTTCGCCTCGCCGGTGACGGTGAACAACCGGCAGAAGACGCTGAGCGCCTGGCCCTGGGCCATCATCGAGTACCACGGTGCCTCGTAGTACCCCTCGCTCCGGTGCAGTCGGTAGCGGAACGGGTACGGGTAGAACCAGCCGTCGCCCTCCAACACCCGCCGGTCGATCAGCCGTTGCGCCTGCTTCTTGGCCCGGTTCAGGTACTCGGCATTCTTCGTGAGCCGGTGGGCCTCGATCAGATGCAGGCCGTACTGCGCCTGGCCGACCGGATGGTCGTACAGTTTTCCGCCGAGCAGGGCCATCCGGACGCCCGACGGGTCGTGTGTCCCCGGGTCGACAAGCGGCACGGCCGTGCTCATGTGGTAGGGACGGATTCCGTCCCGGAGTTCGCGGATCTCGAAGTCCTCGTAATCGAAATTGGCCTTGATCGGAGATCCGAGAAAGACGGCCGGACTGGGCTGGCTGGCCACGAGTTTCGGATCGATGGTCCGGCTCTCACTACAACCACTGGCCAGTCCGGCGACGGCCCCGAGTCCGCCGACCGCGATTGCGCCGCGTAACACGGCGCGACGCGAAAGTTCGGCATGCCGGACGGCATTCCCGATGCGGCGTTGCTTTTCCACTACCGACCCCCCCGTCGAGACGCAACCAGGTGCGTCACCTTCTGCTGCCGATGACCTTGTGGTACTCGATCAGATACTTTCGGTCATCGCTCCTTGCCCGCCCGAAATTCGCGGGCCTTCTACCTACCAAAGGCCATCGGCGCCCAGATGGTTTCATCCGATCGCAAGATTTGTTTCGCAGCCCTGGGGGGTGGGGCAATCTCGGCCGGATATACCCGTTGCGATGGTTGGTGGGGACGCGCCCCGTTTGTGGCCCCGGTGGCGCGCTCCGATGGGGCGTCGCGCCGGCACGGTTTCGCGGAACGCCCGGCGCGATCCCGGGTGGGATCACGCCGGGCGTTCCGGCGCCGGTCGGTCGGGCCGGTTACCGCGTCCGGAGGCCGAGGTCGATGGTTCGGGTCAGCGTCGCCTGGTCGTCGTCGCCGTCGAGCGACCAGACCATCGCGCCGCCGAGTCGCTGGGACCGGATGAACAGGGTCTTCTGGAGTACGACCGCGGGATCCTCGTACGTCCAGAAGGTCGTACCGTCGTAGAGCCAGGCGGTGCCGGCGCGGAGGTCGCGGTAGACCTTGAAGCCGTCCTGGCCGACCTTGGTCTTGAGGACCTTGTAGTCCTCGTAGCCGGCCTCGAAGGTCGCCGGGGCCGCGCCGCCGGTGGAGGTGCCGAGAAGGCCGTTGCGGCCGCCGGTCACGCCGGCCCATCCCCGGCCGTAGTACGGGATGCCGAGCACCAGTTTGCCGCGCTCGGCACCCCGGTCGAGCCAGGCGTCGATGGTCCGGTCCACCGCGAAGTCGGGTTCGGTGGCTCCGGCCGGTACCCGCAGCGCGGACTGCTGGTTGGCGACCGGTTCCCAGCTGCCGTGGAAGTCGTACCCCTGCACGGTGGCGAAGTCGAGGTTCTTGAAGACCTGTCGGACCTCGAAGCCCGCGTCGATCGCGGCCGGGTGGGCCGGTACGAAGGCGGTCAGTTCGTAGTGCTTGCGGGCCGGCCTGCCGGCCGCGTCGAGTTGCCGGCGGAATTCGGCGACCAGTGCGGTGAAGTTCTGCTTGTCCTCGGGTCGATGGACCGTGTCCACGTCGCCGGCCGAGCCCGGCCACTCCCAGTCGAGGTCGATGCCGTCGAAGACCCCGGCGAGTGAGCCCGGTCCACCTGCGCTGCCGTCCGGGTTGGGCAGGTTGCCCTTGATGTAGAGGTCGATGCAGGAGGCGACGAACTTCCGCCGAGACTCGGGGGTCAGCGAGGCGTTGGAGAAGTGCGTCGACCAGCTCCATCCACCGAGCGAGATCAGCACCTTCAGGTCGGGGTGGATCGCCTTGAGCTTCTGGAGTTGCCCGAAGTTGCCGTTCAGCGGCTCACCCCAGGTGTCGGCGACACCGTCGACGCTTTCCTGCGCCGGGACCGGCCGCTGGTAGTCGGCCCAGGCGTCGCCCTCGGGTGCCGCGCCGTCGACGTAGCAGCGGCCGTCCGGGCTGACGTTGCCGAACGCGTAGTTGAGGTGGGTGAGCCGGAGCGCGGCACCCGAGTCGTGAAGCTTCTTGACCGTGAAGGCTCGCCCGTAGATGCCCCACTGGGTGAAGTAGCCGACCTTGACGAAGCCGTCCCGCTGGCCGGCGTCGTGCTTGGACGGTGTGCCGGGGGCGGCCGATGCCGAGGGTACGGCGATGCCGGCCAGCAGGGCGGTGATCGCCGTGACGGCGGTCGCGGCGGTCGCGGTGCTGAGTCGACGGAGGACGGATCCGCGCATATGCACTCCTGACGGGGGTTGGAGCGACAGCTAATGGTTAGGAAAGTTTCCGATGACGGCAAAGGTAGGGCCGCCGGTGTCGTACGGTCAAGGGCCGTTCGCGCGCTGTCATGGCGACCTTCCCCTGTGGTCCGGTGTGGACGCGTGACGCGACCTTGGGCGCGCGACAGGACTTAAAAAAATATTTAGGAGTCTGAACTGATCTACTGGGATCCCCGCCTCCGTACCCATCGGTAGCTGCGACCGGGCAGCGGACGATCGAGGGAGCGGTGCATGTACAGGCGAAGCAGGGCGAGCGGCCGGACGCGGAAGATCTTCCTGGGCGTCGCGGCGACGGCCCTGCTCGGCGGCGCGTTGGCCGTCGGCACCGGACTCGGCAACGCGGGCGAGAACTGCGCCGGCCTGGACACCGCACTGCGCAACAACCTGAACTTCATCGCCGGCCAGCAGGCCAACCCGGACGCCCAGTCCGACGCGCGGATCGCCAACCGGCAGGCCGTGGTCGACCTGATCCAGCAGCGTCGCGCAACGGCCGGCTGTACCGCCGATGTCCGCGCCGACGCCCCCGCGCACCCGCCGGTCGCTGCCGACCCGACCACGGTCCCGCCTGCCGCGAAGCCGCCTGTGGTGAAGCCGCCGGCCACACCGCCCGCCAGCTCCGGCGGCGGGGCCGAACCGGCGGGCACCGTCGTCTGCAAGGGGTCGACCGTGACGCTGTTCAACGAGGATGCCGCACCGGCGGCGTCCAGCGGGACGTTCCCGATCGGTACCACGCTCAAGGTCACGAACCTGGACAACAACAGGAGCATCACGGTCAAGGTGACCAGCCCTTCGGGAAGTTGCGTGCTGCTCAACAGTGCGGCGTACGAGCAGGTCCGCGAGCCGGGCAAGTTCGTGATCCGGCGGCCCGTGGTCGAGCGGGTCGGCTGACCGAAACCGCTTCCCGGCACTCTGCCGTGCTGGGGGCGCGATCTCCGCTGCGGTCCTGTGGTCGGCGGACTCTGCGCAGGTCCTCCGACAGGACGCGCGGTGGCACGGGTCGTCGCGAGGCGGCCGGTCCGGAACTGCGGGTCGGCCAATCTCCGGCGCCCGTAACCGACCAAAGACACGCCGGCTATGCCCTGTTGCGCCATTTGTGGGGCATTTGATGCAACTATGACCGCACTTAGGAATAAACTCCTGAAATCGCCCTCCAGTGCCGTCTGTCGACTCAGGGCTGATCAATAACTTTCACGTACTGAATCTTGCCCGGGGCAGGATCTTGATCGGTGGGGGAATTCCGTGTCGGTGATCCGTTTGGCGTCTCCTGGACGACGCCGTTGGTTTACTGCGGTGCCGATGGCGGGGGCCATCGCCGCCACCATCATCTTTGTCGGGATGGTGGGGATGCCGGCGGCGTGGGCTCAGCCTCCGGTCCCCTTGGGAGTCGCCGAGACCTACGGAGTGCTGGGGGGCCAGGCGGTCACGGATGTCCCGCCCCCCGTCGGCCCCTCGGTCATCAACGGGGACCTTGGGGTCTGGCCAGGCACGTCGCTCACCGGCGCCCCCGTGGTGAACGGCGAGATACACGTCGGTGACACCGAAGCGATGCAGGCCCAGTCCGCGCTGACCACGGCGTACAACTTTGCCGCGGCGCAGCCGGCGACCAGTACGGTGAGTTCGGACCTCGGCGGCCAGACCTTGGTCGCCGGGGTGTACGAGTCACCCGACACCATGGCTCTGACCGGCACTCTCACGCTGGACGGGCAGAATGATCCCAACTCGGTGTTCATCTTCCAGGCGGGATCCAGCCTGATCACCGCGACTGACAGCCGGGTCAACCTGACTCGCGGGGCTCAGGCGTGCAACGTGTTCTGGCAGGTGACCAGCTCGGCGACCCTGAACACCAGAACCATCTTCGCCGGAAGCATCCTGGCGCTGCAATCAGCGACGTTGGGCGAAGGAGCCACCGTGATCGGACGGGTATTGGCTCGGAACGGTGCCGTCACGCTGATCCACAACACCATCACGCGACCGTTCTGCACCCCGTCCATCGCGCCGCCGACGATCTCGAAGGCTTTCGGAGACCCGATCATTCCTCTGAACGGGACGACGTCGTTGGGTTTCACCATCACGAACCCAAATCCGGGTACGGGGTTGACCGGTGTCGGCTTCGGTGACGCGTTGCCTGCTGGGCTGGTGGTCGCGAGTCCTAATGGTGTGAGTGGTTCGTGTGGTGGTGGGACGATCACGGCTACGGCTGGTGGTGGCAACATCAGCCTGGCGGGTGCTGCCCTGCCGGCGGGTGGGAGTTGCACGTTCTCGGTCAACGTGACCGGCACGATCAGCGGTACGAAGGCGAACACGAGTGGCCCCGTCGACTCGAACCAGAGTGGTCCGGGTGCCCCGGCGGCCGCAAGCGTCACGGTGGCGGCTGCGGTCGTCGCGCCGCCGACGATCTCGAAGGCTTTCGAAGACCCGATCATTCCTCTGAACGGGACGACGTCGTTGGGTTTCACCATCACGAACCCCAATCCGGGTACGGGGTTGACCGGTGTCGGCTTCGGTGACGCGTTGCCTGCTGGGCTGGTGGTCGCCACTCCTAATGGTGTGAGTGGTTCGTGTGGTGGTGGGACGATCACGGCTACCGCTGGTGGTGGCAACATCAGCCTGGCGGGTGCTGCCCTGCCGGGGGGTGGGAGTTGCACCTTCTCGGTCAATGTGACCGGCACGACCAGCGGTACGAAGGTCAACACGAGTAGCCCCGTCGACTCCAACCAGAGCGGCCCCGGTGCCGCTGCCTCGGCGAGCGTCGCGGTCGGCGCCGCGGTCGTCGCGCCGCCGACGATCTCGAAGGCTTTCGAAGACCCGATCATTCCTCTGAACGGGACGACGTCGTTGGGTTTCACCATTACGAACCCAAATCCGGGTACGGGGTTGACCGGTGTCGGCTTCGGTGACGCGTTGCCGGCGGGGCTGGTGGTGGCGAGTCCTAATGGTGTGAGTGGTTCGTGTGGTGGTGGGACGATCACGGCTACGGCTGGTGGTGGCAACATCAGCCTGGCGGGTGCTGCCCTGCCGGCGGGTGGAAGTTGTACGTTCTCGGTCAACGTGACCGGCACGACCAGCGGTACGAAGGTCAACACGAGTAGCCCAGTCGACTCCAACCAGAGCGGCCCCGGTGCCGCTGCCTCGGCGAGCGTCGCGGTGGCGGCTGCGGTCGTCGCGCCGCCGACGATCTCGAAGGCTTTCGGGGACCCCATCATCGAGGCCGATGGGACGACGTCGCTGAGTTTCGTCATCGCCAACCCCAATCCGGGTACGGCGTTGACCGGCGTTGGCTTCAGTGACGCGTTGCCGGCGGGGCTGGTGGTCGCGACTCCCAATGGTGTGAGTGGTTCGTGTGGTGGTGGGACGATCACGGCTACCGCTGGTGGTGGCAACATCAGCCTGGCGGGTGCTGCCCTGCCGGCGGGTGGAAGTTGTACGTTCTCGGTCAACGTGACCGGCACGACCAGCGGTACGAAGGTCAACACGAGCGGCCCCGTCGACTCCAACCAGAGCGGCCCGGGTGCTCCCGCGGCGGCAAGCATCACGGTCAGGATTCCCGTGGCACCGACGATCTCGAAGGCTTTCGGGGACGCCGTCATCGAGGCCGATGGGACGACGTCGCTGAGCTTCACCATCGCCAACCCCAACACGGGTACGGCGTTGACCGGTGTTGAATTCGCCGACGCGTTGCCGGCGGGGCTGGTGGTCGCCACTCCCAATGGTGTGAGTGGTTCGTGTGGTGGTGGGACGATCACGGCTACGGCTGGTGGTGGCAACATCAGCCTGGCGGGTGCTGCCCTGCCGGCGGGTGGAAGTTGCACCTTCTCGGTCAACGTGACCGGCACGACCAGCGGTACGAAGGTCAACACGAGCGGCCCCGTCGACTCGGACCAGAGCGGCCCGGGCACCCCTGCGGCGGCAAGCATCACGGTCAGAGTCGCCGCAGCACCGACGATCTCCAAGACTTTCGGGGAAGCCACCATCCCCCTGAACGGGACGACGTCGCTGAGCTTCAGTCTCACCAACCCCAACTCGGGCAGGTCGCTGACCGGCGTCAGCTTTGTCGACAACCTCCCTTCGGGACTGGTGGTCGCCACGCCCAACGCCGCGCAGACCAACTGCGCCTCCGGCACGATCGTCGCGAGTCCCGGCAGCAGCAGCATCAGCCTGTTCGGTGCCACCCTGCCGGCCAACGGGAGTTGCACGGTGTCGGTCAACGTCACCGGCAAGACCACTGGAACGAAGGTCAATACGACGGTCGCGGTCACCTCGGTCGAGAGCGGCCCGGGTGCCCCCGCCTCGGCAAGCCTCACCGTCGGGAAGGTACGACCTGTTCTGCCCGTCACCGGTAGCCGAGGATCAATCTATGTCGCTGTCGCCCTGGCCATGATCGGCCTTGGTGTGGCGCTCCTGACGATCAATAACCGGTTCACCCGCCGCAGACGCTACATCGCCTGACCTCGACGCAGGAGAGGGGCGGGAGGGCCGTCCGGGCGGACCGTCGTCAGGCGGAGGAGGCCACGGGCAGGTGGTGTGGCATGTTCCAGCCGTCGGCGAGCCTCGACGGGTGTACGTTCTGGCCACCGCCGAAGAACTCGCAGAATTTCATGATCAGCGGATCCCAGCCGGCCGGGTCCACGTAGTGCGTCCCGGGGATGAGGAGACGCTCCTCGACGTGGGTTCGGAGCACCTCCACCTCGAAGGCGGTGCACTCCGGCCGGGGGTCGCCGAACGGGTGTGCCGAACGGACCCGGCACTCCAACTGGATCGGACACTCCGCGACCCGGGGTGCCCGGACCAGTTCCGATGCCTGCTCGGTCAGGCCCGCGGCCGAGAACTTGTCCGGCTCGTACCGGTAGCCCTGGCGTAGCTTGTGCTCCGGCACGGCCCGCTTTCCGGTGGTGAGGGCGATCCGGTCGACGGCGTCGACCATCGACGACGAAGGCAGGTTGAGTACACATTCGCGCTCGCGCAGCAGGTTCGCTGTCGTCTGGCCGCTGTTGCCGAGGCCGAGCATGGCCGACTGGTTGAGCCACCAGGCCGACGACATCGGCGCGAGGTTCGCGGTGCCGTCGGAGTTACGCGAGCTGATCAGCACCACTGGCGTGCCGAAGTACAACACCTTGAGCCCTGGGACGATGTGCATGCGTCAACTCTCGCCAACACCGGGCGGGGCTGCTGGCGGGCATCGGACATCGCGCTCCGTACCGGTCGGGCCGGTCGGACGTGGTGTCGGGACGCCGGGTACCGGTCCGCCGCCTCCTCGACGTCGCCGTCGTCAGCAGGTGCCGAAGCCCTCGTCGAACAACTGTTGCGCGTAGTCGGCGTACCCGGCGACGGTCTTCCGGACCGTCCGACCGTCGTGCAGGAACAGGTACGCCCGGTCGCCCTGCCGGGCGAGCAGCCCGTCGAACCGGTACGTCCCCGCCGGCGCGGTCAACCGGGTCGCGGCCGGATAGGCGGCCCGTACCTGCTCGACCGGGGTGCCTGCGGTGACGCCCTCCGGGGTTTTCACCGGTGGGCTGGCCCAGAGCAGCACCAGTCGGTCGTCGGCGAAGACCGGGCTGACCGCCGGAGGGTCGGTGAGGCTCGACCCGCAGGCCAGTTCCGGCTCGGGATGCAACTGGCCGCGTCGCAGCAGCTCCTGTTCGGTGTCGCCGAACTCGACGTCGCGTACGCCCCGCAGGTTGAGGACGTCCGTACCGGAGGCCGGAGGCGTCGGCGGCTCATCGGACCCTGTCCGGTACGCGTGGCAGACCGCGATGGTGGCAGCCACCAGCACTGCGGCGATTCGTACGACTTTCCGTGCCTCCATGTCACCCTCCGGGCACACAGAGTAGTTTACTCCTGATTGGTCCGATTCGTCGGGGTGGTACCGCTGGCTCCACAGCAGAATCGACGCCATGGCGATCGTCGCGCAACCGCTGCACGCCCGACCACGACCGGCAGACCAGTTGGCCTGGCTCACCGCCGGCTGGCCCGAGTTCGTCTTCCACGATCAGGAGACCTCCCGGCACCTCGGCCGGGTCCGCGAACTCTTCGCCGAGTTGGAGGTCGTACTGCTCGACGACGACGAGATCGTGGCGGCGGGCTGGGCGGTACCGCTGTGCTGGAGCGGCGAGGTCGACGACCTTCCCGCCGGCTACAACGACTCACTGGCCCGGGCCCTCGCCGCGTACGACACCGGGCGGCGGCCCGACACCCTTGCCATTCTCGCCGCTGCCGTCCGCCCCGACCGCCAGGGTCAGGGCCTCGCCGGCGAACTGCTGGGGGCACTCCGCGAACTCGCCGGACGGGCCGGTTGGCCGCGGGTGATCTGTCCGGTCCGGCCGACCCTGAAGTCCCGCTACCCGCTCACCCCGATCGACCGGTACGCCGGCTGGACCCGCACGGACGGAACTCCGTTCGACCCGTGGATCCGTACCCACTGCCGGCTCGGCGCCCGGATCGTGGCGACGGCTCCCCGGTCGCAGGTCATCACCGGCACCGTCGCGCAGTGGCAGAGTTGGACCGGGATGGCGTTCCCCGACTCCGGGAGCTTCGTCATCCCGGACGGGCTGAGCGTCCTGCACATCGATCACGCCACCGACCACGGCGTATACGTCGAGCCGAACGTATGGCTCCAGCATCGCTGAGGGACAACCCGGTCGGGCCGACTGACAGATCACCGGTCAGGACGGCCGGAGCACGTCCTTCGCCACCAGCCGTCCGTCCGCCGCGCAGATCCGGTAGACGTCGAACCGTGGCTGTAGGACGTCGCCGTGCGAGCGGTAGTACCGGCACTGCGCACCGGCCGGCCTCGGCAACGGATCCGGCTCCGGTGGTTCGAGAGTCTCCCGGCTGGGCAGCAACGGGGCCACCACGGTCCAGTTCTGCCCCACCTCCAGCCCCGCATACGTCGTCGGATCGAGTACCGAACTGCTGGTCGCGTAGAGGTAGTAGCCGAGCGCCGTACCGCCCAGCGTCACCGCGAGAGTGGTCAGCACCATCGCGGCGCCGACCAGCCCGCGCCGCGCCTCCCGGTGGACCAGCCGGCGCCGGTCCAGCGCCGATCCGGGCTCCGGGCTCGGTGGACCGGCCAGCCCAGCCCGTCCGGCCAGCCCAGCCCGTCCGGCCAGCCCAGCCCGTCCGGCCTGGTTGGGCAGCCGCGCGACGACCTCGAAGCCGCCGTCCCGCTCGCCGGCGTGCAGGGTGCCGCCGGCGAGCCGTACCCGCTCGCGAAGCCCGACCAGACCGTGACCGCCGCGACCGCCACGACCACCGTGACCGGTCGCGGCCCCGGGTGCGGTCGCGGCCCCGGGTGCGGTCGGCGGCCGGGCGTTCACGACGCTGACCAGGACCGTCCCGTCGGCGTCGGAATCGAGCCGCACGGTGGTCGCGGCGCCCGGGGCATGCTTGTTGGCGTTGGTCAGCGCCTCCTGCACCACCCGGTGGACGGCCCGGTCCACCAGCGCCGGCGACGGCTCCGGCGGTTCCGGCGGTTCTGGCGGTTCCGACGGCTTCGGCGGTTCTGGCGGTTCCGACGGCTTCGGCGGTTCTGGCGGTTCCGACGGCTTCGGCGGTTCCGGCGGATCCGCCCGGTGCAGTTCCACCGGCATGCCCGCCGCGCGGGCCCGGCGCACGAGTTCGGCGACGCTCTCCCCGGCCGGCCGGACCGGCGCCTCGGCCGGTGGATCGTCCCGGAGCACGTCGATCACCTCCCGGAGCTGCCCGGTGGCCGCCGCCGCGCCCGCCCGCAACTGTCCGGCCACCGCGCGGGTCCGCTCGTCGAGCCCGGTGGTGAGTTCCAGTGCGCCGGCCCGGAGCGCGAGCAGGCTCAACTCGTGCCCGAGTGAATCGTGCATGTCCTCGGCTATCCGGGCCCGCTCGCGCAGCCGCACCTCCCGGGCCAGGATCCGCTGCTCACGCTCCAACTGCTCGGCCTGTTCCCAACCGGCGGCGAGCAGTTCGCGCTGCTGGCGCCGGTACCGCCCCAGCAGCCACGGAAACAGCCCGGCGTAGATCAGCGCACCGACCTGCGTCGCCCAACTGATGAAATCGTATTGGGCCAGCACCACCGGGGTACCGACCAGCGCCAGCCCGGAGAAGCTCGCCGCCGCCGGCCAGATGGTGGCCATCCGCCGGCCGAGCAGATAGCTGACCATCGGCAGGCCGAACGAGTAGTTGCCGTCCAGGACACAGAGCCCGACCACGACGAGGAGCGGAACCACCGGGGCCCGGCGGCTGACCGCCACCGCGCCGGCCCAGACCGCCAGCCCGACGACCAGAAGCCCGACCGGGTACGCCCGATGCCCGGTCCAGGAGAGTCCGACCAGGACGGAGAGAGGCGTCCAGAGCAGGATGTCCATGGCAAGGCGCCGCACCGTTCCGACGCTACGGCGCCGACCGGGTGTCCGCGATCGGGGAACGGCGCCCCGGTACCCGGAAAAACGGCGACGGCGACCCTGAGAAAGGTCAGGGTCCGGGGTCGACCATCGGCCGCATCGGTCGCCGGAGCCGGATTCGTATCTTCGACGGCATGCTGACAGTGCAAGCCGGGCTGACTACGGCCCAGGTCGCCGAGCGGATCGCGACGGGCCAGGTGAACGACGTACCGGTCCGGTCCGGCCGAAGCGTCGGGGAGATCGTCAAGGCCAACCTGTTCACCCGGATCAACGCCATCATGGGCGTGCTGTTCGGGGTGATCCTCGCCGTCGGCCCGATCCAGGACGCGCTCTTCGGCGGCGTGATCATCGCCAACACGCTGATCGGCGTGATCCAGGAACTGCGCGCCAAACGGACCCTGGACCGGCTGGCGATCGTCAGCGCGGCCCACCCGGTGGTCCGGCGGGACGGGCAGGCCGTCGAGGTGGCCGCCGCCGACCTCGTGCTGGACGACCTGATCGAACTGGGACCCGGGGACCAGATCGCGGTCGACGGAGTGGTCACCGAGGCGGAACAGTTGGAGGTCGACGAGTCGCTGCTGACCGGCGAGGCCGATCCGGTGATCAAGCAGGCCGGCGATCCTCTGCTCTCCGGCAGCTTCGTCACCGCCGGCAGTGGGGCGTTCACCGCGACCAAGGTCGGCCGGGCGGCGTACGCGGCGCGGCTGGCCGAGGAGGCCAGCCGGTTCACCCTGGTCAACTCGGAACTGCGCGGCGGCCTCAACACCATTCTGCGGTTCGTCACCTGGCTGATCATCCCGACCGGACTGGCGCTGATCATCAGCCAGTACCTGGTCAACTCGGACAACCTGCCCGAGGCCGTCCGGCGGATGGTCGCCGGCCTGGTTCCGATGGTTCCGGAAGGACTGGTGCTGCTCACCTCGGTGGCCTTCGCGGTCGGCGTGATCCGGCTCGGCCGGCGGCGCTGCCTCGTGCAGGAACTGCCGGCGATCGAGGGGCTGGCCCGGGTCAGCGTGGTCTGCCTGGACAAGACCGGAACCCTCACCGACACCGCCATGGACGTGACCGAGGTACGCCGCCTCGCCCCGGACGCCCCGGTAGCAGAGGTACTGGGCATGCTCGGCGCTGCCGACGAGCGACCCAACGCCAGCCTGCGCGCGATCATCGAGGCGTACCCGGCACCGGGTGGTGGCTGGACCGTCCAGGACCGGACCCCGTTCTCGTCCGCCCGGAAATGGAGCGGCGCCACCCTGACCGACCCGTCCGGCGACACCGCGCAGTGGCGGCTCGGCGCCCCCGACGTACTGCTCCCGCCCGGCCACCCGGCACTCGTCGAGGCCGACCATTACGGCGCCCAGGGACTCCGCGTACTGCTGCTGGCCCGGCAGGGATGTGAGGAGGGGGCCCTTCTTATACAGAAAGCGATAACAAGGGGCCCTTCCTTACATCCGGTCGCGATGGTGGTGTTGGGGCAGCGGGTGCGGGGGGAGGCGGCGCGGACGCTGCGGTACTTCGCCGAGCAGGGGGTGGCGGTCAAGGTCATCTCCGGGGACAACGCGCTGTCGGTGGGTGCCGTCGCCCGTAGCCTCGGACTGGCCGGGGCGGAGAACCCGGTCGATGGCCGGGAGTTGCCGACCGATCCGGCGGAGCTTGCCGAGGCGGTGGACCGGCACACGGTGTTCGGTCGGGTCGGGCCGCAGCAGAAGCGGGACATGGTCGCGGCACTCCAGGCCCGGGGGCACACCGTGGCGATGACCGGCGACGGGGTCAACGACGTACTCGCGCTGAAGGACGCCGACATCGGGGTGGCGATGGGCTCGGGCAGCCCGGCCAGCCGGGCGGTGGCCCAGATCGTCCTGCTGGACAACAACTTCGCCGCGCTGCCGGCGGTGGTCGCCGAGGGCCGACGGGTGATCGGCAACATCGAGCGGGTCGCGAACCTCTTCCTGACCAAGACCGTCTACTCGGTGCTGCTCGCCGTCATCGTGGTGCTGACCCAGGTGCCGTACCCGTTCCTGCCCCGGCACCTGACCATCATCTCGTCGCTGACCATCGGCATTCCGGCGTTCTTCCTGGCGCTCGCGCCGGGCAACGAACGGGCCCGGCCCGGCTTCGTCGGCCGGGTGCTGCGGTTCGCCGTACCGGGCGGGCTCGTGGCGATGGCGGCGACCATCACGTCGTACCTGCTGGCCCGGAATGTCTACGGCGGCGACCTGGCCGCGGAGACCTCGGCCGCGACGCTGACCCTGTTCCTGGTCGGACTCTGGGCGGTGGCCATCATCGCCCGCCCGTACACCTGGTGGCGGATCCTGCTCGTCGCGGTGATGGGTACGGCGTTCGTGGTCGTGCTGCTGGTGCCGTTCCTCCAGGAGTTCTTCCAGTTGAGCCTGGTCGGAACGACCGCACCGGGGATCGCGGTGGCGCTGGCGGTCGTCGCCGGGCTGCTGCTGGAGCTGATCCGGGCCGGGCTGCGTCCCCGCGCGGCCCGGTGAACGGGACATCATTCCTATTTGGATACATCGAAATGTAGCCTCGCGTCGATGGGTTCCGGCGCAACGGTCCACGGGGACCGTCACGCCGACCGATCGGAAGGGGACACGGGGAGATGAGATCGTCGATGGACAATCGAGGTCGGTCCGGGAGGTTCGGCGTCGCCGTCGCGTTGGTCGTCGGGTTGGTCGTCGGGCCCGGGCTCGGGGTGGCCGGTCCGGCATCGGTCGCGTCGGCCGCACCGGCCGGACCGGCCGCACCGGGCTCCGGGGCGGGCGGGGGCGGGACGGTGGGCTCCGGCACGGCGGACGGAATCCGCAACGCCGCTGCGCCGACAGCGATTCCGAACAGCTATCTGGTGGTGTTGAAGGACGCCGGTGCCGCCCGCGCGGCCGTCGGCCAGACCGCCCGGGACTTCACCCGACGGTACGGCGGGGTCGTCGGCCACCAGTACACGTCCGCGTTGCGCGGCTTCTCGGTGACCGGCAGTGCGGCGCTGGCCCGGAAGATCGCCGCCGACCCGGCCGTCGCGTACGTCGAGCAGAACCAGGTCGTGACGCTCGACGACACCCAGCCGAACCCGCCATCCTGGGGACTCGACCGGATCGACCAGCAGGACCTGCCGCTGAGCAGTTCCTACACGTACCCCTCGGACGGTGGTGAGGGCGTGCACGCGTACGTCGTCGACACCGGGATCCGGATGACGCACCAGGACTTCGGCGGGCGGGCGGTGCAGGGAATCGACCTCGTCGACGGGGGAGCCGCCGACGACTGCAACGGGCACGGCACGCACGTCGCCGGAACGGTCGGCGGCACCGCGTACGGGGTGGCGAAGGAGAGCACCCTGGTCGCCGTACGGGTCTTCGACTGCATCGGCGCCGGGGACCTCGCCACGGTCGTCGCGGCGGTCGACTGGGTCACCGCCAACGCCGTCGCACCGGCGGTGGCCAACCTGAGCCTCGGCTACACGCCCGCCACGTCGGATCCGGGCGGGACGCTGGACAGCGCCATCGCCAACTCCATCGACGAGGGCATCACCTACGCGGTGTCGGCCGGCAACAACAGCAGTGACGCCTGCGCGAAGACCCCGGCCCGGCTGCCGGAGGCGATCACGGTCGGCGCCTCGGAGTCCGACGACGGCACCTGGCCCAGCACCAACCAGGGACCCTGCGTCGACCTGTTCGCGCCGGGGCTGAACGTGGTCTCCGCCGGGCACGCCAGCGACACGCAGCAGTACATCCGCAGCGGTACGTCGATGGCGAGCCCGCACGTGGCCGGGGCGGCGGCGCTGCTGCTCGCCGCACATCCGGGCTGGACGCCGGCCCAGGTACGCGACGAACTCGTCTCCACGGCCACCCCGGACCGGCTGGACTGGATCTACACGAACACCGTCAACCTGCTGCTGTACGTCGGCTGACCTGATTTCGCCCGGTCAATACGGGAGTCGCCTCGGACGGGGCGGCTCCCGTACCATTTCGGCGTTGCTGATTCCGGGCATTTCTGCTCTCCGGCACCCTGGCACGAAATGGTGAGTCGACTGTAGAGCGTTTCTCGTACCGTCTTTTCTGACCGGGAGAACCCCAGGTCGGAGCAGGGTCAACCGCCGCATCGTCGAGCGCGACGGAACTGTCATCGAATTGACAGTACGGGCGACCCGATTACCGAAGAGGCGAAAGAGAAGAGGCTGCCCGATGAACGTACGTCAGAATGGTCCCGCACGTACCCGCCGGATCCTGGCCGGGGTGAACCTGGCCGCCGCCGCGGTCCTGGCGAGTCAGCTGGTGGTGGTCGCGCCGGCACAGGCGGTGCCCGGCCTGGTTCGGGTCCAGACCACCGGACCCGTCAACAGCGCATGGAAGACGACGAACGCGCAGTGCCCGGCCGGTACCACCGTGCTTGGCGGCGGCGGCCGGATCAACACGGCTTCCGGCCAGGTGGTGATGGACACCATGCTGCCGCTGAACGACGGGAGCGCGTACTCGGTGACCGGTCGGGAGGACGACAACGGGTTCGCCGGAAGCTGGTCGATCACCACCGTGTCGCTCTGCGCCCCGGCTCCCGCCGGCCTGGAGACCGAGGCGATGTTCTCTCCGGACAACTCGACCAACAAGTCGGTCACCCTGCCCTGCACGGCCGGGAAGAAGGCGCTCGGCGTCGGCGGCGAACTGTCCGGCGGGCTCGGCCAGGTGATCCTGGAGGAACTGCGTCCGGACGCCAACCTGAGCAGCGTCACGGTGACCGGCGCCGAGGACGCGAACGGCTATGCCGCGAACTGGAGCATCGCCGCCAAGGCGATCTGCGTGACGCCGCCGGCCAGCCTGCAACGGGTGGCGGGGCCGTTCGGCCTGCTCGACTCGACCGGTGTCAAGACCAACACCGCCACCTGCCCCTCGGGCACGCGGGTGCACGGCGTCGGTGGGGAGATCGAGGGTGGTGCGGGCCAGGTCCGGATGACCGGGGTCCTCGCCACCTCGACGACCTCGGTCACCGTGACCGGGATGGAGGACGAGAACGGCTTCGCCGGCAACTGGGGCGTCCGCGCCTACGCCGTCTGCGCCTGACCGGTCGGTGCTGCCCAGGATCCCCGTTCGCCGGGAGGCGGTCGGGGATCCTCGCTGTTCCGAGGCATGCTCGGGTCAGCGGAAGACAAAATCTATCGTGGTTGCGGTAGACATTCGGCGCCGCGTCGGCTAACGTTCTCTCTTGTCAAGAGAGCAAGGATTACCAAAGACGCAGACGTACCACCGCTCGGCCGTGAGGACACGACGAGCGGACGTGTCGGAGCCGCGCACCATCCGGACTCCGACCGGCAGGACGGTTCGTCGCAAGTGCATGGGGCCATGAGGTTGCAAGGGGCTCCGGCAGTGACGAACGCGAAGTAAAGAAGTGAAAGTGACAGTGGAAGCAGAGGAAAGGGAGGGGCTCACACCGTTGGATCGCCCGCTACCCGCGGTTGCGCGTGGAGCGGACACCGTAGTCCCATCGGAACGAAAGGTGGTCTCCGGTCACGATTATGCGATCCTCGCACCGCCAACCGCTTCGAGCGGTCGGTGCGGATACGACAAGCCGGCGGCAACGTCGGTAGATGGTGTTAAGACCCAAAACCCTGGGCCCCGGTGCATATATGCACCGGGGCCCTCGATGTGGAGGCTAGATGGGCCAAGACGCGAACATGTTTCTCGATGACGAGGACTACCCCGCCTACACGATGGGGCGGGCAGCGGAAATTCTCGGCACCACCCCGGGGTTCCTGCGCAGCCTCGGCGAGGCGAAGCTGATCGAGCCGCAGCGCTCGGCGGGCGGCCACCGCCGCTACTCCCGGTACCAGCTTCGGCTGGCCGCCCGGGCCCGCGAACTGGTCGACCAGGGCACCGCCCTGGAAGCCGCCTGCCGCATCATCATCCTCGAAGACCAGTTACAGGAAGCCCTGAGGCTGAACGAGCAACTCCGGCAGCAGGATTCAGCCGACGGATAGGTCGGGCGTCGCCCGGTCCGGTGGGGGCCTGCCGAATCTGGTTCCATGGTCGGCGTGGCGGACAGCGAGCACTCCACCCGGTGGGCGGCACGGGCCATCGGGCGTCTGACAACCGAGTCCGAACAGGCGGGACCGACCCCGCTGGTGCCGTTTCGGCTGCCGCCCGAGTGGGGTGTCGCGCTATACCTCAAGGACGAGTCGGCGCAGCCCACCGGCAGCGTCAAGCACCGCGCGACCAGGGCGATGTTTCGGTACGCCATCGCGTCCGGCCGGATCACCGAAGGCACGACGGTGGTGGAGGCCACCGGAGGCAACGCCGCCGTGGCGCAGGCGTACTTCGCCCGACTGCTCGGCCTGCCGTACGTCGCGGTGATGCCGGGCAGGGCCGATCCGGCTCGGGCCGCCGCCGTCGAGGCGCTGGGCGGGCGGTGCGAGTTCGTCGTACCGCCGCTGGCGATCTACGAGACGGCCCGGCGCCTGGCGGCCGACGTCGGCGGTCACTACCTCGACCAGTTCACCTGGGCCGAGCGTGCCATCGACTGGCGCGGCGACAGCCTCGCCGGTGAACTCTTCGACCAGCATCGGGAGGTGGCCGGCGACGATCCGCAGTGGGTCGTGGTCGGAGCGGGTACGGGTGCCACCTCGGCGGCGCTGGGCCGGCACATCCGGTACCACGGGCTGCCGAGTCGACTTGCGGTCGTCGACCCGGAAAACTCCGCGTACTTTCCCGGCTGGGCCAGCGGAGCCGCCGACTACGGCACCGGGATGCCGTCCCGGATCGAGGGCATCGGTCGGCCCCGGATGGAGCCGGGCTTCGTACCCGCCCTGATCGACCTCGTGATCCCCGTCCCCGATGCGGCCAGCGTCGCCGCCGCCCGGGCGGTACGGGCGCGTACCGGGCTGGCGGTCGGCGGATCCACCGGGACCAACCTGTGGGGAGCGCTGCACCTTGTCGCCGAACTGCGGGACCGGGGCGTCGGGGGCTCGGTGGTGTCCCTGGTGGGCGACGCCGCCGATCGGCACCTGCGTACGTACCACGACGACGGGTGGGTGGCGGGCAGGAACCTCGACCCGGCCCCGTACGCCGCGGCGATCGAGGGCTTCCTCGCCGGTGGCCGCTGGTTGCCACCGGATCGCAGCGCGCACTGAGCCGGACTCCCGGAGCCCGGGTGCAGGGCCGAGGTCGGGCGCCCTCAGCGGTCGGGCGCTGTTTCGGCGGCGGGGTGCCGGGGACAGCCGCGCAGCGCGTACGCGAGCAGGCCGGTCACCCCCAGGACGGCGGCGCAGGTGGTGGCGGCGGTGGTGCCGGCCGGTTGCACCAGCCAGCCGAGGATCTGCATCGATACCTCCGGGCTGGCGTGTACCAGTGGCAGGACCGAGACGAGAGTCCAGGTCAACGGGGCGATCCAGGAGCGGGCGGTGCCGAACAGAGCGGCGCCGAGGGCGGCGAGTCCGAGCAGGCCGGCAGTGTTGCGCAGCACGAGGCCCACCGGTGCGAAGCGCGCGTCGGTGAGCGTGCTGAGCAGCAGCAGCGCGACGATCGCGGTGGCGACGAGGAGCAGGTGTCCGGCCCGGCGGGTCGGCCAGTTGATCGACGCGGTCTGGTCGAGGGCGTCGTCGGCGCCGCCGAGGGTGGGGGCGAGCGCGGCCACCGCGAGCATCACGGTGAGGCTCACCCCTTTAGCGTCGATGGTCGGGGTGTCGGAGTAGACCAGGCACAGTGCCCAGACACCCGTGATCGCCGCTGTCGCGGTGGCCAGCGCGAGGGGAACCCGGCGGGAGCGCAGGTACAGCCGGAGGAACCTCATGGGCCGTCCGTGGGCAGGATCGACCTGAGGGCGTCGGTCCGGCAGGCCAGCGCCGCATCGCGGGCCTCCACCATCCGGCGTTCTTGCTCGGCCTCCGGCAGCCCGATGAGCGTCTGGTAGGCGGCGGACACCCGCTCGGGGTCCCCGGGTACCCACCAACTCTGCGCCACAGGCAGTTGACCGGTCAGCCAGGCGGCGGCCACCGTCCGCGCGAGGTACGCGTCCTGGTCCTCCTGCTGGCCGCCGCAGTCCTGCCGCCAGGCGGCCTCGAGCAGGCCCGGCAGGAAGTCCGCGTCCGTAAGGTCGGCGCGCCCGGTACGCCCGATCGGGGGAGCGTCGAAGACGAGCGTGTGGGCCCGATCCGCCTTCGCCGCCGGGGCAGCGTCGTCCGGTTGCGCCCAGGACTGGACCCGGCGGGTTTCCACCGCTCGGCTGGGGGCGCCCGGCAGCTTCGCCGCCATCATCGTCAGGGCCAGCCGGGCCGGGCCGACGACGTCGGGCAGCAGCCCGGCGTGTGCCCGGGTGACGCAGACCTGCCAGCCGTCGTTGTCGCAGACCAGCTCGGCGGCGTCCGGGTCGACGGCGGCGGCCGCGTCGTAGCCGCCGGTGGGCATGAGCGGTATCGCGACGGCGGCGCCGAGCACCGCCGGAAGCACGGCGAGCGTGATGGCGCGACGGCCGACCGCGCCGAGCAGCAGCAACCCGGTGGCCGCGAGGGCCGCCAGCCACAGCGCCTGGGTGAGGTTGACCCGGGCCACGACCGTCTGGAGGTCGTCCAGGCCGCCGATGTAGACCGGGGTGAGCAGCAGGGCCGCCGGATCGGACCGATCCTCGACCATGGAGGCGACGGACAGGTAGTCGGGCAGCAGCGCCAGCAGGGCCACCGACACCACCGCGAGCGCGGGCGCGGTGACCAGCCGGGGCATCGCCCGGCCGGCTGCCATACCCAGCCAGCCGGCGGCGATCAGGGACAGCACGCCGACGGCGCTGACGGCGATCGCGGCGATCGGAAAGTACCCGGCGGTCGGCAGGACCCAGGCCGCCCCGATGAGGAGCATCAGGATGTACGCGGTCACCAGCGTGATCGCGAGCGCGCCCGCGGTCGGTAGGACGCGTTGCCACCGTGGCCTGGCGGTACTGGTGAACAACTCGTCGACCCGGCTGCGGCTGTCCCGCCGGCCCAGCCACGCCCCGCCGGCCAGCGCCAGCGGGCACATCACCATCAACAACGACCGGCCGGACACCGCGAGTTGCATCCACCGCCCGGCAAACCCCTCGGTGTACGACAGCAGCGTCGCCGTAGCGACCACCAGCGACAACAGGGCGACTCCCAGCGCCGCCGAGCGCCGCAGCTCGATGCGCAGAATCCGGCCCATCATCCCGCCACCTGCCCCCGGTACGCGTGCAGCAACGCCGAGTAGCCACGTTCGGTGGCGCTGTCACCGGCGTTCCCGGCCCCGCCCTGCCGGGCCAGTTCCGCCGTACTGCCCTGCCAGACCAGCCGGCCCTCGTGAAGCAGCACCACGTCGGTGCAGGCCACCGCGACGTCCTCGACCAGATGGGTGGAGACCAGCACGCAACTGTCCATGCCCAGCTCCCGCAGCAGGTCACGGAAGCCCATCCGCTGCTCCGGATCCAGGCCGACGGTCGGCTCGTCGAGCAGTAGCACCTGCGGGTCGTTGACGAGGGCCTGCGCGATGCCGGCCCGCCGCAGCATGCCGCCGGACAGCGTCTTCATCCGGGAGTCGGCGCGGTCGGTCAGGCCCACCCGTTCGATGGCCCGCTGGACGGCACCGGGGACGACCGCGCTCGGCATCTCCTTGAGCCAGGCCATGTACTCGACGAACTCCCGGACGGTGAAGCGGGGGTAGAAGCCGAAGTGCTGCGGCAGGTAGCCCAGGCTGCGGCGTACCCGACGCGGGTCCGCGCGGCCGGTGAGGTCGTCGCCGAGCAGGGTCAGCCGGCCGCCGGCCGGCTTCACCACCGTGGCCAAGGCGCGCATCAGCGTCGTCTTGCCGGCGCCGTTGGGGCCGAGCAGCCCGTGCACGCCGGTGCCCAGCGCCAGGTCGAGCCCGTTGACCGCCAGATGTCGTCCGGCCCGGACGACCAGATTCTCGGCGTGCACCGTCCACGGGTAGGTGGTCGGTGCGATCTCCGCCGCGCTGACCGCGCGCATCATGATGTCTCCATTCGTCGGGCAGCGCGGATGCGCCACCTGGATGGGTTGTCGTGAAGATGTTCGGTGTCGCGGTCTGCCCCCGGCCGGGCGTCGGGGAGGGTGCTGGCCCGGCCGGGGGCGTTCCCCCCGGAACCGAATCGGGTACGGCCGGCGCCGGAACTGCCTCGGGTACGACTGACGCCGGAACCGTCTCAGGTACGGCCGGCGCCGAGATGGCGGTGGTCGGCGGCCCGGACGAGCACCACGGCCAGCAACGCCACGGTGATCACCGCCCAGCCGGGCCAGCTTCCGCCGGCCAGGATCGCCGGCAGCCGCCTGCCGGCCAGACTCGGCGCCACCACGGCGGCGGACCAGGCGACCGCCAAGCCGAGCGCGGCGACGTCCACCCCCACCAGCCCGCCCAACGCCAGGCTTCCGGCGGTGAAGGCCAGCGCCGGCAGCAACCACAGGGCCGGCGACTGTCCGGTCCACCAGCCCGCCACCGCCAGGACCGGAACGACCACCGCCAGCACCGCCAACGTACGGCGCAGCAGCAGCCACAGCCCGGCCCGGGGCATCGTGGCCAGTAGTTCCCAGGCCGGATCGGTACGCCGGCTCCAGGCGGCGGCCACCGGCAGCAGCGGCGCCACCGGCGAGAGCAGCAGCACCAGCGACGGCAGGCTCTCGAAGGTCCGCTCGAAGACGACGGCGGCCAGCATCAGTCCGGCCGCCGTGGCCAGCCAGGGCAGCACCCGGGCCGCGACCCCGGTACGCCGCAACCGCCGACGGCGCACCGGACCCGGGCCGGTGGCGATCCCGTCGGCGATTCCGTCGGCCACCCGGCCCAGCAGGTCCCGGGTGCCCGGGTCGACGGCGTCCGCCAACAACGTCCGGCAGGCGGCGCAGGACTCCAGGTGTGCCTCCACGGCCCAGACGGTCGCGTCGTCGACGTCGGCGGCGCCCACGGCGTACCGGGAGATCAGGGCGGAGGTCGGATGAGTGGTCATGACAGCGCCTCCCGCAGGGCGATCCGGGCCCGCCGCGCGCGGGTCTTCACGGTCCCTTCCGGCATACCGAGCAGCAGCGAGGTCTCCCGGGCGGTCAACCCGTCGAGCACCATCGCCCGTAGCACCTGACGCAGCTCCGCCGGCAGCGCCAGCAGGGCCCGCTCCAGGTCGGCGTCCATTCCGCCGGCCAGTGCCTCCTCCTCGGCCGCCGGAGCCACCGGCTCGAAGGTCCGCACCGCCGGCATGCGCTCCCGCCGGGCCCGCTGCCGGAACGCGTCGACGAGTCGATGGGCGGCGATCGTCCACAACCAGCCCAGCGCGCTGCCGCCGGTCGAGGCGTGCGCCTGACTGCCGGCCGAGCGCCACACCGCCAGGTAGGTGTCCTGGAGCACCTCGGCAACCACGTCCTCGTCGGCGCACCGCCGACGCAGCCGTACGGTCAACCAGGGCGAGGTACGCCGGTACAACTCGTCGAAGGCACGCCGGTCGCCCCGAGCGACGCGGCGCAGCAGCTCGCCCTCGTCGAGTTCGTCCAGGCTTCGTCTCACATCAGGCAAGACGACGGGTACCCCCGGATCGGTTCTCTCCTGCCAGTGACCCGCGTCACATTCACGCTGTCGATGCGCGAGGCCTCGGCGCCCGCAACCAGGGTGCCATGGTGGTGAGACCCGACAGCATCAGAAGCTCTACCTGCACAGCGGGCCCTCCTGAACCCGGTGCACAACCACAAGGTCCTCCGTCAATCCATTCCGGTGATGTCGCGTAGCTCGTCGTCGGTCGGCCGCCTGGACCGCATCAGCGCCTGGATCGGCGGCGGTATGTACCCCGGGTCGTGGACTTCGAGCCACGGGCCGGCTGTCCGGATCCGGTCGCAGTCCGGCAGTCCGCAGGGGCGGCAGCCGTCGACGGCGCTGGGCCAGTGCGCGGCCATCACCTGACGGGCCACGACCGTGACCATTTGCCGGGCATCGGGGCGTGCCGCCGCCGGCTCAGCGACGACAACCCACAGTGCCCACTCGGCGGTCGGGCACCAGTCGAGCCGGCAGGCTCCGCAGTCGCCGCCACTGGCGTGCGTGCTGATGATGTCGTACGCGGCGTCTATCGCCGCCCCGTGCGGACCCTCGGTCATCCCCATGAGCGGGACCGGGCCATCTTGCGGCGTACGACGGCGAGTAGCGCCAGGCATCCGCCGCGCCGTCCACACTCGGTGCACCGGCCGCCACCCCGGTGCTGCCGTTCTATCCACCGGTCCGCCCGCCAACGGGCCCATGCATCCATCGCTGTGATCCCCTTCCGGACGTGGCGCCCCGGATCACCGATCACGGAGCGCCACTCGCCACCTGTTCCGGCGCCGGTCCGGAGAGCCCCGTACAAGGCCCCGGACCGGCGGGGACGCGCACCCTGACTGCGACTGACCAGGCCCTACGGCCGGTCGGCACGTCCCACACGCAACGTAGGCGAGCTAGCTAGGTCGGGGAACGACGTTCTAGGGACGGACTGGACGTTTATCGCTACGCTCCCAGAAACGTCCCAGACGTCCTAGCGAGGTGGCCACGTGCCGAACCACGCACTACGAGATGCACTAGCTGTACTGCCCAGGGAGGTTGGTCGAGATTGTGTGACGACACGACCTGATGTCGTAGGTAGGTGAAGGCCTCCGGTTGTGGAGTGGAGCTGTCTAGGAACCGCTCCGCCAACCAGGAGGCCTTCGTGTCCCACGCTAACGCTGCCTTGACCCCGCGCGCACGTCTGCGTCTG
>NZ_JADPUN010000406.1 GCF_015690345.1 Plantactinospora alkalitolerans
CGGAGGTACTGGCGGACCTGCATTCTGGAGAGCATCGAGGAGTTGTGGTCGACTCGCCGCCGGGGGCGGGAAAGTCGACGCTGGTGGTGCGGGCGGCGGGGGAACTGGCCGAGGCCGGCGAGCCGCTGATCGTGATCGCTCAGACGAATGAGCAGGTCGACGACCTGGTCGGGCGGCTGGCCCAGGCTCAGCCGGAGCTGCCGATCGGGCGGCTGTCCGCGAACGAGTACACCGCGACAGAGCGGATCAAGAACTACTCGACGGTCCGGGTCGCGGCGAAGGTCGCGGATCTGGGCGGGTCGTCGGTGATCATCGGTACGGCTGCCAAGTGGGCGCTGGTGCCGGAGGGGCGCTGGCCGTGGGCGATCGTGGACGAGGCGTACCAGATGCGGTCCGATGCTCTGTTGAGAGTGGCGGGACGGTTCGACCGGGCGCTGTTCGTGGGTGATCCGGGGCAGCTCGATCCGTTCTCTACTGTGGAGACCGGGCGGTGGACCGGGCTGACCTGGGATCCGATGCAGTCTGCGGTGGCGGCGTTGCTGCGGCACAACCCGGAGCTGCCGGTGCACCGGTTACCGGTCTCGTGGCGGCTGCCGGCGTCGGCCGCTCCGGTGGTGGCGGAGGCGTTCTATCCGTTCACCGGGTTCTCGGCGGGGACTACTGCTTCGCAGCGGTCGCTTTCGTTCACTGCTGCCGGGTTCGGGGGTGGGGCGGTGGACGAGGCGTTGGAGTTGGCGGCGGCTACCGGGTGGGCGCTGTACGAGCTGCCGGCTCGGCACACGTTGCGTACGGACGGGGAGGCGGCGGCGGCTTGTGCGCGGCTGGCGTTGCGGCTGTTGGAGCGGGGTGCGGTGGCGGTGTCGGAGCGGGCGCCGGGGGGTGTCGCGGTAACGGCTGACCGGATCGCGATCGGGGCGGCGCATCGGGACCAGGTGGCGGCCATCCGCCCCGAGCCGCGTGCGGATGGGGCGGGGATCACGGTCGACACGGCGAACCGGCTACAGGGGCGGGAGTACGACGTGACGATCGTGCTGCATCCGCTGTCGGGGCGGCGGGACGCCACGGCGTTTCACCTGGAGGCGGGGCGGTTGTGTGTGCTGACCTCTCGGCATCGGCACGCGTGTGTGGTGGTGGCGCGGGCCGGGATCGCGGAGCTGTTGGACGCACACCCGTCGACCGAGCCGGTGCACCTGAACGTACCGGTCAGGTTTCCGGACGGCTGGGAAGCGAACCAGGCCATTGCTGCTCATCTTGAGAAGACCAAGCGTCTCGTTTGACTGGTCGATGAAGACCTCCAGTCGGAGATAGATGCCCTCCAAGGCTTCGCTAGAGGCAAGCCCGCACGTCGCGACGGCCGGTGAAGCAGGGCCCGAATGCCCGTGCGCTGGGCCGTACCCCCCGTGGCCGCCGGCCGACTCGTGTGATGTCGGCCATCTTGACAAGTGGCCATCCGTGCGGCCACCCGGCAGCGGCAGACCGACTCCGATGTCCCGCCGCCGGCACTGACCTCACCATTTCTGAAAGCGGCAGGAATAAAGCTGCCGGCTATTCTGCCGGCTATTCTGCCGGTCAATTTCCGTCGAGTCCACGTCGACATTTCCCATGACACGTTCCCGTAACCCGAACGCTTGCTGGACTCGCTAGCGTCGACAACGCCCGGAAGTGACCGGGAAAGTTACCTGGGAGAGGAATCATGCGCAGAAAACTGATCCGGAAATTGGTCGCTGGCGCGGCGGCGGGGCTGGCGCTGATACCGCTCGCCCCGATGACCGCCTTAGCAGCATCGGACGGGGGCGTGCAGTGGACGCCCTGCGAGGAGGACGCCAGCGCCGTGTGCAGCACCCTGGAGGTACCGGTCGACTGGGCCGACCCGGGCGGGCCGACCATCGCGTTGGCCCTGGCCAAGCGGCCTGCTACCGACCCGGATGCGCGGCGCGGATCGCTGGTCGTCAACCCGGGCGGACCTGGCGGCTCGGGCGTCGACGCGGCGCTGTGGGGCGGATACAGCGATGAACTCCACCGCCACTTCGACATTCTCGGATTCGATCCGCGCGGTGTCGCCCGGAGTGCTCCGGTCATGTGTTCTCTGGACGAAATCCTCGACCTGCCGAGCGGACCGATCAAGACACCGACGGCATTCAACGACATGGTCACCGCGACCCGGCAACTCGCGGCGGACTGCCGCAGCCACAGCGGGCCGGTCTTCGACCACGTGGACACGCTCCAGGTGGTTCGCGACATCGACGCGATCCGGGCCGCGGTCGGCGACGACAAGCTGACCTTCTTCGGCATGTCGTACGGCACGCTGATGGCCCAGCAGTACGCCGATCGTTATCCGAACCGGGTGCGCGCCATTGTCGCCGACAGCACGATGGACCACAGCCAGGATGCTCGCGGATTCGCCGTCACCCAGGCGGCCACCGGTCAGGACTCGTTCAACGAATTCGTCGCCGGCTGCGCCCGGCTGCGCGACTGTGCCCTGTACGGTCGGAACATCCGCCAGTTCTGGCAGCGGCTGCTGGACCGCGCCGCTCGCGGCGAGCTGCCGGATCCGGACCAGCCGAGTTACAAGATCACCCAGCAGGATCTGGTCAACTTCGTCCTGGGCAACCTCAACTACCAACCCTACTGGCTGGGCATCGCCAGTGAGCTGGAGCGGATCGACGCGGGGCGCCCGTCGACCGCGAGCGCGGCGGCCAGGCAGTCGGCCGAGGACGAGCCCACGGTGGTGCCGTTCGCGTACCAGGCGGTTCTCTGCCAGGACTGGAACCTGAAGACGCGCGACTTCGCCCAGTGGAGTTCCATCGCCGCCGACGCCCAGCGTGCGGCGCCGGACCTGCCGGACCTGCCGAGGGCTGCGGTGGGCGCGATCTGCCTGGGCTGGCCGACCGTGGCGAACAATCCGCAGCGCCGGATCACCCCGACCAACGACGCGAAGCTGCTGTTCGCCAACTCGCTGCACGATCCGGCCACCGGCTACAACTGGGCGCTGGGCGCCGCCGGCCAATTCGGTAGCCATGCCGAACTGCTGACCTACGAGGGTTGGGGCCACATCGTGTACGGGCGGGTGGCCTGCGCAGACGGGGCGATCGACCGGTATCTGATCGACCTCGTCGTGCCCGCCAAGGGCACTCGGTGCGCGGCCGCCCCGCCGCCGGGTACCACGTCGAGTGATGCCCGCAGCAGGACCGCGAGCCCGGACGCCGGGCCCGCCCCGAGCAAACTCGTGCCGCTGCGCGGGGAACCGGAGCTGCCGACCTGGCTCTTCTGAGCCACCGGAGATACACCAAGGTGGCCGGGACGCCGTCGCTGTCCCGGCCACCTTCCTGGCTCCCTGGCCACCGAGCGGTGAGCTGCGGCTGCGGTTACCGGAACCGGCCGGGCGGTGGACCGGGCCCGGGACACCCCGACCCGGGCCCACCTGTACCCAGTCGTACTCCTGTCCGCCGGGCAGCCCGCCCTGGTCGCCGGTGCGGAGGACCGCCTGTACCTGAACGCCCACGCCCCCCGTGGCGTGGCCGGACCGATGCCCGTGCTGGTCCTCCTGCGCGGCGGCAAGTCCGGGCCGGCAGCCTGTACGACCCCGGCCGCCGACCGGGGGCTGCCTGCGAAGGTCCTGTTGCGGTGCGACCACAAGCCTCTTGTACGAGCCGCCGATCCGGCGGCCAGCATGAAAGGGCTGGTAACCAACCAGGAAAGGGCCACGGCGGCGACCAGACCGTCGTCGAGCGGAGGTGCTCACCTCAGGCGGCGACGGTTCGGGCGGCGGCGTACATGCTGGAGGAAGAGGCTGCTCAAGCTGCCAGACGACGCGCACTGGGCGGTCACCGTTTCACCTGGAGGCGGGGCGGTTGTGTGTTGACGTCACGGCATCGGCACGCGTGTGTGGTGCTGGCGCGGGCGGGATCGCCGGGCTGCTCGACGCGCATCCGTCGACCGAGCCGGTGCAGGTGAACGTACCGGTCAGATTTCCGGACGGCTGGGAAGCGAACCAGGCCGTAGCGGCGCACCTAGACGAGTAGTTCCGAAGTCTGGGGTCGATGTCCGGGCATGAGGAGAGGGCATCCAAGATCATGTTGTGACGCAAGACCTGGACACCCTCTTGACCGCACTGTACGTGAAGATCGACGACATGAT
>NZ_JADPUN010000248.1 GCF_015690345.1 Plantactinospora alkalitolerans
GCTGCCGGACGGCGCCGGGCTGCCGGACGGGGTGGCCGTCGGCGCGGGCGCCGTGCTGGGCGGGCCGCCGTCGGTGGTCTTGAGCACCTTGCGGAACCGCAGCTCGGCCGCGGTGCCGACGTCGTCGAGGTCGGCGTTCTGGCCGGGCACGGAGATCACGATGTTGCGGTTGCCCTCGGTGACCACCTCGGCCTCGGCGACGCCCCGACCGTCCACCCGCGCCTGGATGATCTCGCGGGCCCGCTCCAGGGACCCGGCCGGGGGCGCCTCGCCAGCCTCGGTGGCCGCCTCCAGGGTCATCCGGGTACCGCCGATGAGATCCAGGCCGAGCTTCGGCTCAAGCCGGTCCATCCAGCTGCCCTTGGCGTCTGCGGCGAAGAAGACCAAGAGGTAGAGGACGGTGAAGATCAACCCGAGTACGGCCAGTTGCCGGCCGGGCCGCATCTGTCCCTGAGGTGGTGCCACGGCTGTCCTGTCTCCCTGCGCGGTTCGGCCGCTAGTGGTGGGCGGCGGGTCGGGCGCCGGCCTGTCCGGCGACGTGCTTACCACACCGGCAGGCGACCCCACCGGCGTGGCTATCCATTATCTTCAATGCCAAACCTGTCCCGTCACGCGGGTGGTCATTCCTTGACTTCGACCTCGTCCTGCACCGTCTCGACCCGCTCGACGGGCTTGACGACCCGGGCGATCGCCGGCCGCGCGTACCGGGTCTGCACCCCGGGCGCCACCTCAAGCATCACGGTCTCGTCGTCCACGCCGGTGACCGTGCCGTAGAGCCCGCCGATGGTGACCACTTCGTCGCCCGCGCCGATCGACGACTGCATCTGCTCGGCCTCGCGGCGCTTGCGCTGCTGCGGGCGGATCATCATGAAGTACATGACGCCGAAGAGCAGGACAATCATCAGGATCGGCATGAAGCTGCCGGGGCCGCCGCCGCTTTGTGCTGCCAAAGGCACTGCTGGCACTGTTATGACCTTCCCATCGGCCTCGTCACGGCATGGTGTGCCGGAGCGGAGGCAGGATCTCACGTCCTGTACAAACCGCGGCGAGTCTAGTCCCTGCACCTGAGAACACCGAATGCGGCACAGATCACGTTCGAGTCACACCTCCTCGGAGCCCCCGGAGAAGAGGTCGGGCACGGACGGCACAGCCGCCCCAAATGTACCATTCGGTGGCGTACGCCCCAAGTGTCGCCAAGCGGCCTCGGTCGCCACCCGCCCCCGGGGCGTACGGGCGAGCAGCCCGGCCCGGACCAGGAAGGGTTCGCAGACCTCCTCGACCGTGTCCGGCTGCTCCCCCACCGCCACGGCCAGGGTGGACAGGCCGACCGGCCCACCCCGGAACGAGTCGACCAGGGCGGTCAGCACCGCCTTGTCCAGCCGGTCCAGCCCCAGCTCGTCCACGTCGTAGACGTCCAGGGCGGCCCGGGCGGTCTCCAGCGTGACTGTCCCGTCGGCCCGGACCTCGGCGAAGTCCCGCACCCGGCGCAGCAGCCGGTTGGCGATCCGGGGCGTGCCCCGCGACCGTCCGGCGATCTCCGCCGAACCGTCGTCGGTGACCGGCACCCGGAGAATCCGCGCGGACCGCTGGATCAGCACGTCCAGCTCCGCGGGAGTGTAGAAGTCCAGGTGCGCCACGAAGCCGAAGCGGTCCCGCATCGGACCCGTCAGCAGCCCGGACCGGGTGGTCGCGCCGACCAGGGTGAACGGTTCCACGTCCAGCGGGATCGCCGTCGCGCCCGGCCCCTTGCCGACGATCACGTCGACCCGGAAGTCCTCCATCGCGCTGTAGAGCAGTTCCTCGGCCGGCTTCGCGATCCGGTGGATCTCGTCGATGAACAGCACGTCGCCCTCGCCGAGGCTGGTGAGGATCGCCGCGAGGTCACCCGACCGCTCGATCGCCGGACCGCTGGTGACCCGGATCCCCGCGCCCAGCTCGGCGGCGACGATATTGGCGAGGGTGGTGTTGTGCACGACCAGGTCGTTCACCGTGAAGGTGTGATCGTCGGCGACGGTGAGGCAGCGACACGGGTGCAGGCCGACCGGCTCGACGGTGGCGACCCGGTCGGCCGCGAGAGCCTCCTCGAACCGGTCCCGGCGGGGCGCCCGCTCCGCGAGCCGCCTGCCCCGGTCGCCGAGGACGGTGATCCGCTCGACGAACCTGGCGACGTCGTCCTGGCTGGTGACGCTGAGCCGCCAGGACTCGTGCGGCCGGCCCTGGTCCCGGCCCCGCTCCAGTTCCAGCCGGGACTGGATGCCGAGCCGCAGGAGGAGGTGCTGCACGTCCTGGAGCAGGCCATCCGACACGCTGTGGAACTCGACCTGCACGTCGTCGCCGTCCCGTCCACGGCGACTCACCGTTCCGTTCCACGCGAAGTACGCGCCGAGGAACGCACTCACCTGCCGCTGGTCACCGAGGTACACGAATGCCGGAACCCGCTTCTGCCAGGCGGTCCTGTCCAGCAGGTGGTGCTCGGCGAGCCACGGCCGCAGCCCCGATATCCGGACGAGCGAGCTGCGTGGGCTGTTCGGCCGGGTGCTGTGCCGGTAGCCGAGCCGATCACACACCGATCGGAGGTCGGCCAGCACGTCCGGATCTCCGCCGGTGAAGGTGACCTGGTTGGACGTGCAGCCGTCGCCGATCAGGTAGCCCGCCAGTCGGAACTCGTCGGTCGATCCCGTGCCGTCCGCCACCAGTTCCGGACGTAGCACGTTCGCCAGCACATCCCGCTCGGTCAGATCGCCGGCCTTGACCCACCCCTGGGTGGTCCAGAAGGGGTGGTCCGGGGCGGCCACGACCTCCCGGCCGGTCGTCGTACGGATCCGGACGCAGTCGAGTTCGCCCTGCTCGTGCACGGCTTCGACCCGAGCCGCCTGACCGGTGCGGGTGATGACCTGATCCCCCGGCCCGATGTCACCCAGCCGCCGTCGGGAGCCGTCCGCGAGCAGAACCAGCGCGTCGACCGAGACCGGCTTCCCGAGGCCGGGGGGCCCGGACAACAGGATGTGGTCCGGCGGGGTGCCCCGGCCCATCGCACCGCGCAGCAGCAGGTCGAGCTGGTCGCGTACCCGGTGCTGGGCGATGAACTCGGCCAGCCGCTTCGGGCGTACGGTGGCCTCCGCGTCCAGCTCGGTGTCGCTGGCGTACGCCGAGACGAGCCCCTCGTGGTCGGTCACGGCCGGACCACCACCCGATCGGCGATCATGCTCCGCCTCGTCATCGGGTCTTGCCCAGCAGTCGGATCGCCTGCTTCAGCAGCACCGGCACCGGCGGGGTCGCGCCCTCGATGCTCTCCGCGACCGCCGCGACCGCCTGATCCGCCTGGGCGGCCGTCCAGCCGAGCCCGACCAGCGCCTGCCGGACCTGGTCCGGCCACGCCCCGGCGGTGACGCCGCCCGCGCCGTCCGGGCCGATCGCGACCGGGCCGATCCGGTCCCGCAACTCCAGCACCAGCCGTTCGGCGCCCTTCTTGCCGATCCCCGGCACCCGGGTCAGGGTGCCGGTGTCGGCGTTGGCTATCGCCTTGCGCACCGTGTCCGGCGAGTGCACGGCGAGCACCGCCTGGGCGAGCCGGGGACCGACGCCGCTGGCGGTCTGGAGCAGTTCGAAGAGCTGCTTCTCCTCGTCGTCGGCGAACCCGTACAGGGTGAGCGAGTCCTCCCGGACGACCAGGCTGGTGGCCAGCCGGGCGGGCGAGCCGACCCGGAGCCCGGCCAGGGTGCCCGGCGCGCACTGCACCGCGAGCCCGACGCCACCGACCTCGATCACGGCGCCGTCCGGGGACAGCCCGGCGACCACTCCCCGCACACTGGCGATCATCCCGTTCCTCCCTGTCGCTTCGCGGTCGACCGTTGGGCCGCCACCCGCTGCCGGACGGCGCTGGCCGCCGCCGCGAGCCGGGCCCGGGTGCCACCCCGCCAGATGTGGCAGATGGCCAGCGCCAGCGCGTCGGCCGCGTCGGCGGGCCTCGGCGGCGCGTCCAACCGCAGCAGCCGGGTGACCATGGCCATCATCTGGGCCTTGTCCGCCTGGCCGGAGCCGGTCACCGCCGCCTTCACCTCGCTCGGGGTGTACGTCTGGACCGGCAGCCCGGCC
>NZ_JADPUN010000093.1 GCF_015690345.1 Plantactinospora alkalitolerans
GTCGCGGGGGCTGGGCCGTCGTACGCCTGGGCCATGAGATCCGGTCTTCCCTTCGTCGCCATGGTCACGCCGCCCTCGACGCGGCGTTGCGCTGGCTCTCGTGCCAGTGCAACAACCGCCGCTCGATCGCGGTGAAGACCGCCGTCACGACAACACCGAGGATGCCGGTCACGATGATGAACGAGTACATCGCCGGAAGCTGGCTCGGGCCGGCGTTCTCCGCGGTCAGGACGCTCAGCCCCAGCCCCGCCGAGCCGCCGATCAGCTCCGCGATCACCGCGAGAATGAGCCCCACCGCCGCGGCGACCCGAACCCCGGTCGCCAGGAACGGCGCGGCGCTGGGCAGCGTCACCATCGCGAACCGGCGTACACCGCGTACCTGCATGACCGTGGCGGTGTCCCGGATCACCGGGTCGACCGCCCGTGCTCCGTAGATGGCCTGGATCGTCAACGGCCAGAAGACCCCGAACGCGACAAGGAAGATCTTCATCTCCGGAGTCGGGCCGAACACGACGACCGCCAGCGGCAGGATCGCGATCACCGGTACGGTCTTGAGGAACTCGATCACCGGGATGACGCTGCGGTAGGCGAACCGGTTGAGCCCCAGCAGGGTACCCGTGGCGATCGCGAGCGAACCCCCGATCAGCAGGCCGAGCGCCCAGCCGCGCAGGGTCTGTCCGACCGCGAGCCACAGGTCGGACGAGCCGAGCTGGCGCCCCAGCTCGGTCATCGTGCCGACCATCGTCGGGAACGAGTCGGTGGGCAGCGCACCGGTCGTGGTCAGCAGTTGCCACGTACCGAGTGCGGCGGCGAAGACGGCCAGCTTCGTCAGCAGCCGGAACCACCTGGCGTCCAACACATCCATTCTGGAGACCTCCTCTCCCCCGGGCTCAGCGTGGCCCCGGCCCGGGGAACCCGGACACGTCGACGTAGTCGGCCACCGCCTGCAACTCGGTGCACGCGTCCAGCGAGTACATCCCGTGCCCGCGACCGATCCCGCTGCCCTTGAAACCGCCGAACGGCATCGACATGTCGGATGCGCCCAGCCGGTGCACGTTGAGGAACACGCTCCCGCACTCCAACCGCCGGGCGAGAGCCAGCGCGTGTTCCCGGTCCTCGCTCCAGATCGATGCGCTCAGACCGAACTCGGTGTCGTTGGCGAGCGCGATCGCCTGCTCGTCGGTCTGGTACGGCAGCACCGGCACGACCGGGCCGAATTGCTCGCAGCCGACGATCTCGGCGCCCGGTTCGACGTCGGTGACCACCGACGGCAGGAGGAACAGGCCACGGTCCCAGCCCACCGGGTCGAGCTTCGTACCGACGGTGTGCACGGTCGCGCCGGCCGTCCGGGTCCGATCGAGCAACCCCTGGATACGTTCGAACTGCGGCCGGTTGTTCACCGGACCTATCGTGGTCCGCGGGTCGAGGCCGTCACCGACGACGATGCGGTCGACGGCAGCGACGTACTGCTCGACGAAGTCGGCGTAGTGCGACTCGTGCACGTAGATCCGCTTCACGTCGAAGCAGATCTGGCCGCTGAGCGTGAACACGGCGCGCACCAGCTCGTCGACGAGCCGCTCGTCGATCCGGGCGCTCGCCAGCACGATCGCCGGGTCGTTACCGCCGAGTTCGAGGCTCAGGTTCTTCAGGTTGCCGGCGGCGGCTCGCATCACCTGCTGCCCGGTCGCGGTGCTTCCGGTGAAGAAGACCTTGCGGACCCGGGGATGCGCGACGAGGGCCGAGCCCGCCTCGGCGCCGCCCGGGACGGTGTTGACCACTCCGGGCGGCAGGTGCGCGGCGAGTACCTCCAGGATCCGGCCGAGCGCGAGCGGGGCGTACTCGGATGGTTTGACGACGACCGTGTTGCCGGCGAGCAGCGCCGGCGCCAGGCCGAGGAAGGCGAGGTAGACCGGGCTGTTCCAGGGAACGATGATCCCGGTGACGCCCACCGGCCGCCGGCCGACGTAGATGGTGCCGCGTTCGTCCTGGCGAAACACCTCGTCGGCGGCGAGCCGGTCGGCCAGGCCGGTGTAGTACCGCAGGATCTTCGCGGCCCCACCGACGTCGATGACCGACTCCCAGCGGACCTTGCCCTGTTCGCGGGTGAGCAGGGTGGCCAGGTCCTCGACGTGGCCGGCGAGTTCGTCGGCCGCCGCCAGCAGGAACGCGGCCCGCTCCTGCACCGGCATAGAGGACCAGGCGCGGAAGGCGGCCGACGCCGCGGCGACGGCCTGCTCGACGTGCTCCGCGGTGCCGACGGCGACCTCGCCGACGACCTCGTCGGTGCGGGCCGGGTTGTAGACCGGCTGGAATTCCGACGCCAACGCCTCACCGGCGACGACGACGCTCGCGCGGGCCGTGCTGACCAGCTGACTCATGGGGATGCCCTCCGCTGCGGGGTCACGATCGGGACGGTTCAGCCCTGAGGAGTCCAGACGACGTCCTCGGGGTTGACCTTCTTCTTGATGGCGCCCTGCTGCTCCATCACGTTCTGGATGTCGCCGATAGAGGCCACGTTGAGCTCGGGGAGGTAGTTGGTGGGCAGGATCTGCTTCTGCGCCTCCTCCGGCGACAACTTCAGGTACTTCTCCAGCGTCTTCTTGATCTCGGCCTCGTTGTTCTTGCCGAACTCGATCGCCTCGATCATCGCGTCGCGGAACTTCTTCGCGACGTCCGGGTTCTCCTTGAGGTACCTGTCCGTGGCGCCGTAGCAGTAGATCGTGCCGCCGGGCCACAGGTCCGAGCTCGGGTGGGCGAGGGCCTTCGCGCCCGCCGCCAGGGCCGTCTCCAGGTACGGCGAGGTGATCACCGCGCCGTCCACCCGGCCGTCGGCGAGCGCCTGCGGCATCTGCGGGAACGGGATGGCGACCCATTCGATATTGGTCGCGCCGGCCTCCTCGGCGAGTTTCTTGGCGCCGATCAGGTTGATGCTGGAGAGCTGGACGACGGCGACCTTCCTGCCGGTGAGGGCCTTGATATCGGTGATGCCGCTCTTGGGAGAGGCGACCAGGGCGCTGGCGTCGCGCTCCTTGCTGATCTGGCCGTCGACCGGCGTCACGCACTTGACCGCGGTGCCCTCGGCGTTGACGTTCAGCAGTACCGGGGTGGTGACGAAGCCGAACTGCTGCTGGCCGCTGACCATTGCCGCGACGATCGGCGTGGGTGCGGCCGCCGAGACGGTGCTGACCTTCAGTCCGTGCTTCTCGAAGATGCCACCTTCGATCGCGTGGAAGAGGACGGCGTTGGGCGTGAAGGGCACGATGCCGACCTTGACGCTGGTGAGGCCGTCGGCGTCCTTGCCGGCCGGATCACCGCCGCAGCCGGTGGCGAGTACGGCTGTCATCGCCGCGGCGATGACAGCGATCGCAGTCTTTCGCATCTTGAGCCTCCGGTGGGAGTTGACAGTGCTGGTGGTGGGGGGTGGAGTGGTGGCGGGGATGGCTCGTCGTCGTGCCTGCCACTTCGGCGACGGCGTGGCCGGCCCTGTCCGCTGTCGGGATCAATCACCAGTTCGACGTACCGTAAGCAGGGGCTATGGCAACTGTCCAGCCTGTGGAACTCTTTGCCCGTAGGATTCCTCGTCACGGAATTCAACGTCGGACATTGTTGATCATTTCACCTGTATCCGCATCTCGCCGAGCCGACTGATCGACGTGTCGAGTACGTCCCCGGACACGATCGGCCCGACGCCGGGTGGCGCGCCGGTGAAGATGACGTCTCCGGGCAGCAGCGTCATGACCGACGAGGCATAGGAGACGATGGCCGGAACCGAGGTGATCAGGGCAGACGTGTTCACCTTCTGCCGTAGCCGCCCGGAGCACGTCAACTCGATGTCGAAGTCCGCCGGATCGCCGGCCTCGTCACTGGTGGTGATCCACGGTCCGACCGGGCTGAACGTGTCGTAGCTCTTACGGCGGGAGCGGTCGCCGTCGCTTCGTACCGTGATGTCCAGCCCGATCGCGTAACCGAAGACGTGCTCGAGCGCCGTGGACTCCGGGATGTCCCTGCCCCCCGGCCCGATGACGACGACCAGTTCGGACTCGTGGTGAACCTCGTGCCCGGCCTCGACCACGTCGCGCGGCAGCACGATGTCGTCGGACGGGCCGACCAGCGACGACGGCGACTTCAGGAACACGTCGAAGTCCATCATCCACTGCTCGACCCGGCCGAGCGTACGCTCCTGGACGTCGTGCATCTCCGCGACGTGCTCGGCATAGTTCGACGCCGCCGCCACCAGCTTCGACGGATTGAGCACGGGGGCGCGCAGCCGCACCCGGTCCAGCGGCACCGGCGCGCCATCCTGGGCGGCGGCCCGCAGCCGGTCACGGACCTCGGCGAAGTTGCCGCACAGCCGCCGCCACCAGCCGGCCGTCACCGGATCCGGGTCATGCGCCCAGGGCAGGGCGTGGGTGACGTCCACGACGCCGCCGTCCACCACGGCCCCGAGCCGCGACTCATCGAAGATCACGAACTTCATTGGCTGCTCCTCCGGTACGGGTGCGTCTTGGCGATCACGGCAGTTGGTCGGGCGCGAACACCCGGTGCACGTCCTGGGGGCCGTCGAGTACCTGCTCGCGGTAGAGGTTCAAGGCACGCAGCACGGGCGCGTCGCCGAGACTGAACAGATCCGCGGTCTCCCCCGCCAGATGCTCGACCGCGGACCAGGACGGAGCGACGAACACGTCTCCGGCAGACCAGTCCAACCGCACGCCGTCGATGACCGAACTGCCACTGCCCCGGTACACCACGAAGATCGTGTTTCCGGTGCGCCGGACCGCCTCGGTACGCCGGCCCGGCAGTATGCGGTGCATGCCGCAGCTCAGCGTCGGCAGCACGCTCGCGCCGGTGCTCGGGTTCACGAACTCCAGGCTGACCATCGCGGTGTCGCGGGCCGCGCCGAGCCGGGTCAGCTCCGCGTCCGTGTCCGCCCAGCGGTAGACCAGCAGCGGCGAGTGCCCGGGGTCGAGCGCGGTGGTGACGGCGCCTTCGACATGCCGCTGCCCCGTACCGGCGAACCGCGCCTCGGACAGGTTGTGCTCGGCACTGTCCGGCTGCCGGTCCCGCGGGTACGGCTCGAAGAAGATCGCGTCCAGCGCCTCCACCATCGGCAGGTCGAGCCCGTCGAACCAGAGCATCCGGGAGCTGCCGTTGCTGGTGTGCTCGTGCCAGTTCCAGCCCGGGGTGAGCACCAGGTCCCCCGGGTTCATGTCGCACGCGTCGCCGTTGACCGTGGTCCAGACGCCGCTACCCTCCAGCACGAACCGGATGGCGCCGGGCGAGTGCCGGTGCGCCGGCGCGGTCTCTCCCGGGCCCAGGCACTGGATGGCTCCCCACAGCGTGCCCGCCGCATACGGCAGGCCACCCAGCCCGGGATTACCGAAGCTCAGCACCCGCCGCTCACCGCCCCGCTCGACCGGCACCAGGCGCAGCGCGCGCTCGGCGAGCGGGGTGAGCGTGCTGGCCGGCCACAGCCACGGCACCGACCGTGGCTGTGGGGTGGCCGTCAGCAACTGCTTGGTGATCGTCCACAGCGGGTGGAGGTGGACGGCCGACAGGTCGGCGTAGAGCGCGGCCAGCTCCTGCTCGACGGTCGGGGAATCGGAAATTGACTGCTCAACGGTCATGGCGCTCTTCTCCCTCGGTTCATCGCTGCTGCTGTCCGGTCGTCGCCGGGTCACGACCCACGGTGGCCGGTTGCCGGCGCCCCGGCCGGCAGCCCCACGCGTGCCCGACCGTCCCCGCCGGGCGGCTTCCCGATACCGAACTCGTGCACGGACTCGAGCAGCGACGCCCGCCGGCACCAGGCGCGGGCCCGGTCGACATCACCGGCGATGGCGCGCATCTCGGCGTGCTGCGCCTGCCGCTTGGCCTCGTCCCGCTCGTTGAGCCGCTCGGTGTTGCGGCGGGTGTCGGCCTGCACGTACTCGACGGCGACCCGGCGGCGCACCTCGGCGAAGAGGTCCAGCTCCGCGTCCGGGTCGGCGCCGTGCCGCAGGATCCGGACCAGGCGGCGGGTCAGGTCCATCGCGTCGTGGATCCCGCTGTTGAGGCCGACCCCGCCGAGCGGGCTGTTGATGTGTGCCGCGTCGCCGATCAGCAGGCAGTTGCCCTGCCGGAACGTGGACGCCACCCGCTGGTGCACGTTGTAGAGCTGAAAGTCCTCGATCGGGTACCCCGGGGCGTACGGGGCGATGCCCTGCAGGTGCGACTGGATCTCGTCGAGGTCGACGGCCTGTTCCCGGGTCTGCCCGGACGGGACCGGATAGACGGCGCGCCACGATTCGGGGGTACGGAGGAGGAACAGCCATTCCTCCGGGTCGGCGATGTAGTTGACGTCGGCGATGTCCGGCAGCAGCTCGCGGATGTCCACCGGCGTGCTCGCGATGAGGAAGCGCTCGGGATAGGTGAAGCCGTCGAAGTCGATGCCGAGCAGACTGCGGACCGTGCTACTGGCTCCGTCCGCGCCGATCAGGTACGCGCAGCGCAGCCGCTCCACCCCATCGGCGGTTTCGACGGTCAGCGTCACGCTGTCCTCGGCCGGCTCGACCGCGACTGCCCGGCAGCCGAACCGGACGTCGGCGCTGGGCAGGTCCTCGAGCACTCCGGCCAGCATCCGCACCAGATGCTGCTGGTTGAGCTGCAGCCGGTACGGGTACGACGTCTCGTCGCGCAGCAGTCCGAAGTCGAACTCGGCGACCAGCCCGGCGCGGCGGTCCCGGAACTGGTACCGGGGGACGGCCAGCCCTTCGGCATGCATCCGGTCGACGACCCCGAGCTCCCGCAGCAGTTCCAGAGTCGGCGGGTGGAAGGTCGAGGCGCGCCAGTCCGTCTTCGCCACCGGCTCCGCCTCGACGACCACGACCGGGATGTTCTGCCGCGCGAGGGCCACGGCCGCGGTCATTCCGACCGGGCCACCGCCGACGATGGCCAGGGGGAGCTGATTTCCTCCAGGCGACACAATCATGCCGCTACCCTAGACACGGCTTCCACATGGAGGAAGAGTTTGGTTTATTCTTCCTCCATGTCGAATCCCCCGGCGACCCATCGCGGCGATTCCGGCCGCTCGGCCACCGACACCACGCCCCCAACTCCGCGAACGAACGACGCCGGACTGTCATCGGTCGACAACGCGCTGCGTCTGCTGCAGCTCATCGGCGAGCGCCGCGTGCTGCGGGTCGCCGAAGCGGCCGAGGACCTGGGCGTCGCCCGGTCCACGGCACACCGCCTGCTGTCGGCCCTGCGCGTACGGGGCTTCGTCATGCAGGACAAACCGAACGGCGTCTACCGGCCCGGCTCCGCGTTGAACGAGATCGGGCTGGCCGCGATCGGACGCATCGACATCCGGCGCGTCGCCCGGCCGATCATCGAGCAGCTGCGCGAGGAGACCCAGGAGACCGTCTCGCTGCTCCTTCTGGAGGGCCAGAACGTCCGGTTCATGGACTGCGTCGAAAGTCCCCGATCGGTCCGGGTCGGCAGCCGCACCGGACTGATGCTGCCCGCCCACTGCACCGCCGGTGGCAAGGCGATCCTCGCCGCGCTGCCCCGGACCGAACTTCTCCGGCGGTACCCGGACGGCACGCTGGAGAGCCGTACCGAATCGTCGATCCAGACCTGGGAGCAGTTGGAGGCGGAACTCGCCACCGTCCGAGAGATCGGGTACGCGGTCAACATCGAGGAGGGCGAGAATGGCATCAGCGCCGTCGGCACCGCCGTACGCGACCTGATCGGGGCCCCGCTCGCCGCGCTGGCCATCGCGATACCGACCAGCCGGATGCCGACCGCCGACGGAGCCGGACAGTTCGCGCCCGCGCTCGCTCAGGCCCAGGCCACGGTCACCGAACTGCTGCGCGCCGAGCTGTGAGTCGCCGCCGGGCCGGCGCCATGTGCGGTGGCCAGGGACCGCTGTCCCGCCGGCACCTCGCCGTGCTGCCCGCGGCCCTGCTCGCCATCGGGCTGGTCACCGCCGTCATCAGCAGCCTCGGCGCGCAACTGGTCCCGACCGTCGCGCGCGCCTACGGCGTCTCGGTCAGCACCGCCCAGTGGTCGCTGACCGTGGCGCTGCTCGCCGGATCGGTCGCCACCCCCGCGATGGGGCGCCTCGGCGACGGGCCGCGCCGCCGCCAGGTCATCCTCGGCTGCCTCGGGCTCTCCCTCACCGGCGGCGTGCTCACCGCCGCGTCGGCGAGCCTCGTCCCACTCCTCGCCGGGCGTACCCTGCAGGGTGTCGGCCTCGGGATGGTCCCGCTGGTCATCGCCGTCGCCCGGGAACACCTGCCGGCCGGCCGGGCCAGCTCCACGATCGCCGCGCTGTCGGTGGTCACCGTCTCCGGTGTCGGCGTCGGCTACCCGATCACCGGCCTGATCGCCGACAACCTGGGCCTACGCGCGGCGTTCTGGTTCGGTGCCGGCATCAGCGCCGCTGTCCTCGCCCTCGCCTGGCTGGTCATCCCGGCCCGCTCGGCCGCCCCGCGTCGCCGGTTCGACCTGCTCGGCGCCGCCGCACTCAGCGCCGCGCTGGCGGCGCTGCTGATCGGGCTAAGCCAGGGCGAGCAGTGGGGCTGGTCGTCCCCGCCGGTGGTCGGACTGCTGGCCGGATCCGGGATCCTGTTCGCGCTCTGGGTGATCCGCGAACTGCGCTGCCCGTACCCGATCGTCGACCTACGCCTGATGCGCGACCGGACGGTGCTGACCGCCGACCTCACCGTCCTGTTCACCGGGGTCGGCATCTACCTGCTGATGTCACTGGTCATCAGGTTCGTGCAGACACCGCCGGCCGCCGGGTACGGCTTCGGCGCATCGGTGGTGGTCGCAGGGCTCGTCCTGACGCCCTTCTCCGCCGGCAGCGTGCTGGGCAACCGGATCACGCCGCCGCTGCACGGGCGGGTCGGCGCGGTCGGGGCGATCACCATCGGGACGGTGCTGTTCAGCGCGGCGATGGCACTGCTCGCGCTGCGCCGCGACCAGTTGTGGCAGCCGTTCGCCAGCATGGGCCTGGCCGGAATCAGCGTAGGCATCACCTTCGCCGCGGTCCTCGGGCTCATCGTCGACGCCGTACCGGCCGCGGAGACCGGCAGCGCGACAAGCTTCAACCAGGTGCTCCGCAGCATCGGGTACTCGATCGGCAGCGCGTTGAGCGCGGTGATCCTCGACGCGCACACCGGCCGGGGACAGTCACTGCCGACCGACGAGGGGTACACGGTCGCGTTCACCGTCGGCGTCGGCGTGTGCGTGCTGGCGGCGCTGCTCAGCCTCATCCCGGTCGTCGGGCGGAGAAAGCCCGAAGCCATCCGGTCACGACACGGACCCGTGGCCGCCGCCGGAAAGCGCCGGAACGAGAACGTCCCCGGACGGCGCGAGCACGAGGACGTTCCCGGACGGCGCGAGCACGAGGCCGCCGCTGGACAGCGCCGGCGTTCAGCCGAGCCGGACGGTGACGCGTGACCGCTTGCCGTCGACGACCGGGGCGCCGTCCGGCAGCTCGGCGCTGACCGCCAGCACCGCGGTCCGGGCCTGCTCGTCAACCTCGACGACGTGTCCGCCGAACGAGACGAGCGCCCCGACCGGGCAGGGCGCGCGCAGGCTCACCGAGGTCGAGACGATCCGGTCGTCGCCACCCACCCAGTCGCCGACGACCCGCAGCAGCACCGCGATGTTCAGCATCCCGTGCACGATCACGCCGGACGTCGGGCTCGCCGTCGCGGCGTACCCACTGTCCCAGTGCAGCCGGTTGAAGTCGCCGCTCGCGCCGGCGTACCGGATCAGGTCGAGCTGCTCGATCCGCTGCTCGTGGCGTCGCATCGCAGCACCGGTCACCAGCTTCTGGTCCGCGCTCACTTGGCATCCTCCTCGACGACGGCCGCCGCGTTCAGGTAGACGATCGTCTGCCGGCTGGTCACCACCGGGGCGCCCGAGGCAGCGTCCACGCATTCGATCGCGAGGGTGAGGTACGTGTGCCGGCCCCGATCGACGATGTCCACGACGTACGGGCTGCAGTCCACGACGTCGCCGCTGGCGACCCGCCGGTGGAAGTCGTAGTCCTGTCCGGCGTGGACGACCGGACCCGACCCGCCCAGCTCGGCGTCCTCGCGGAGCAGCCGCGCGCCGTACATCACCGTGAAACAGGCGGCGAACATGTTCGGAGCGACCAGTGCGGCACCTGGCACGTCATTGAGCCGGTAGCCGGTCGCCGCGGCGTATTCCTCGATTTTGACCCGGCTCACCTCGTAGCGGTAGCCCGCATACCGGTGACCGACTCTGCCGTTATTGATCACGCATTGTCCCTTCCTACCGTGTTGGTCAGATGTGCGGACGCGGGGGCCGGCCGCGCGGTTGCTGCCCGGTCCGGGCGAGCAGCCGTTCGCCGAGTTCGGTTTCCAGGTCGCGCCGAAGTCCGTACCTCGCGGCGAAGGTTGCGCCGCGCTTGAGCCAGACGTGCAGCGGGTGCTCCCAGGTGAAGCCGATGCCGCCATGCGTCTGCAGGCAGTGCCGGTCGGCCTCGGCAAAGGCCCGCCTGGCCGCCACGCTCGCGCAGGTGATCGCGACCGGAGCGGCCGGATCACCCTCCGCCACGTCGCAGGCGGCGCCCCACACCGCGCTGCGCGCGAACTCCAGCTCGACGTACGAGTCGGCCAGCCGGTGGCGCACCGCCTGGAATGCGCCGATCGGCCGGCCGAACTGCTCGCGCAGCCTCGCGTACGAGATGCTCTGCTCCAGCAGTCCGCCCGCGACTCCCACGAGGTAGGCCGCGGCACCGAGCCGGCCGCGATCGAGCACCCGCAGCCCGTCCGTCAGGGGCAGCGGCTGCGCCGCCGAGCCGCCCCCGTCCGGGCCGCGCGCGATCCGGAAGGACCGCTCCAGCCTGTCCTGTGTGGACACCCGTAGCGTCGCACCGAGCCGGTCGGCGGCACACAACAGGTCGGATCCGTCGGCCGGCACCACGACATACGACGCGACATCGAGGTCCGGGCCGCGCAGCGTCGCGTCGACCGCGGCCGCGACCCGGTCACCGTGCAGCGTCGCGGCCAGCGCCGGCGCCCACTCCTGGCCGAGCGCGGCCAGAGCGGGCGCCGCGATCCAACTCGTCTCGACGACCGGGCCGGGCAGCAGTGCCCGGCCGGCCTGTTCGGTCAGCACCACGAGGTCGGGTACGGACAGCCCGAGCCCGCCGGCCCCCTCGGGCACCGCCGCACCGAGCAGGCCCGTTCCGGCCAGCTCCGTCCAGCGACCACGGTCGAAGTCGCCCTCCGGGCCGGCGTCCACCCGCTCGTCGCGGTCCGGCCGGAAGAACATCCCTGCGGCGGAGGCGGCAAGTTCGCGCTGCTCGGCGGAGGGCGCGCGCAGCCGAACCTGCTCTGCCGTCAACACCGGGGCAACCCGAGAATTCGATCGGCCACGACATTGCGCTGGATCTCTGCCGTGCCGCCGTAGATCGACCCCGCCCGGGAGTGCCAGTAGTCGAGGAACTCGGGTGCCCGCTCGGCGAGCCGTTCGTCACCGAACAACTCGACACCGAGCTGCACGATGTCGGCGTCGAGCCGGGCAGCGAAGAGCTTCACCAGGCTCGACTCCGCGCCCACCGGCTCGCCGGCCAGGCGCGCCCCGACCCGCCGACACGTGTACGCCTGGAAGGCGGACAGCCGGGCGTACAGGTCACCGAGGTCGCGAACCGTGCCGGGCGAACCACCGGCCTCGACGATGTCGCCGACGAGCGCGTCGAGCCGACGCCGGGTGCGTACCGGGGCACCGGCGTCCGGCCCGCGTTCGAAGGACAGCAGTGTCATCGCGACATCCCAGCCCTCGTCCCGTGGCCCGACCAGGTTCCCGGCCGGCACCGCCACCGAGTCGAAGAAGACCTCGGCGAAGCCGGTCTGCCCGTGCGCCTGCCGCACCGGGCGCACCCGAACGCCGGCACCACGCATGTCGATCACCAGGCAGCTGAGGCCCCGGTGCCGCCCGCCCGGCTCCCCGGTACGGGCGAGCGTGAACATCCGGTCGCCGAACCGCCCGTACGTGGTCCAGGTCTTCTGGCCGTCCACTACGAACCGGTCGCCGTCCCACCGGGCTCGGGTCCGCACCCCGGCCAGGTCACTGCCGGCGTCCGGTTCGGAGAACCCCTGGCACCAGATGTGGTCGGCGCGGAGCATCCCGGGCAGCCACCTCCGGCGCTGCTCGGCCGAGCCGTAGCGGATCAGCGTCGGGCCGAGGAAACGCTGCGCCGGGCGGGTGATCCGCACCGGAGCGCCGGCGAGTTCGTACTCCTCGGCGAAGATCGCCTCGTGCAGCACGTCGCCACCACGCCCGCCGTACTCGGTCGGCCAGGAGATCCCGCTGTAGCCGGCGTCGTACAACCGCCGTTCCCAGTCGCGATGCGCCCCGAACCCGTCGTCGGTGTCCGGGTCCGGTAGATCACCGGCCGGTACGTTTCCGGCCAGCCACGCCCGCACCTGCCGGCGGAACTCCTCGTGGTCGGTCACGACGGGCTCCCGGTGCCGGACAGTCTCCACTTGGCCACCTTGCCGGTGGCCGTCCTGGGCAGGTCAGTCACGAAGTGGACAACCCGCGGCTTCTTGAACGACGCGACCTGGCTCGCGGTGAAGTCGCGCAGCTCGTCGGCGGTGATCCCCGGCCCGTACGCCGGTTCGGTGACGATCCAGGCGACGACGCGCTCACCGAACCGCTCGTCCGGCTCCCCGGTGACGGCGGCGTCCCGCACCGCGGGGTGCCGCCGTAGCACGCCCTCCACCTCCTGGGCGGCGATGTTGAAGCCACCGGAGAGGATCATGTCCTTGCTCCGGCCGGTCACCGCCAGCCAGCCGTCCTCGTCGATCCGCCCGATGTCGCCGGTGTGGAACCACCCGTCCGCGTCGACGAACGCGGCGCCGGCCGCGTGCCCGATGTATCCGCCGCCGACGGCGAAGCTGCCGGGCGGTCCGGAGCGAACCAGGATCTGGCCCTCGCCGACCGGTTCGGCGGCTCCCGTCGGCCCGAGCACCGCAATCTCGACGCCCGGCAGCGACCGTCCCGACGAGGTCGGCCGGCGGATGAACTCACTGGGCGGCAGCGCGGTGGCCAGTCCGGTCTCGGTCGACGCGAAGAAGGTCCACAGGTCGGTGTCCGGAAGCATCCGCGCCACCGTTTCGCGCAGCTCGGCGCTCATCGCCTCGCCGGTGACGCTGAAGACGCGAAGGGAGGCGAGCCGGTCGCCGACCGTACCGGACATGGCGATGTCGCGGGCGATCGTCGGGACCATGCCGGTGACCGTGGCCCGGTACCGCCGCACGGCGTCGACGAACGTGCCCGGACGGGCATCGGCGCACAGCACCGTCCGGCAGCCCGTGAGGATCCCGCCGAGCAGCCGGACCTGGCCGACCCGGTGCGCCAGCGGGGTCGTGATGAGGACGGTGTCCGCCGCCGTCAGGCCCAACAGGATCGACGGTCCGAGCCAGGTGCCCAACGCCTGGTTCGCCTGCGTCAGCCGTACCCCCTTCGGCAGCGCGGTGGTCCCGGAGGTGTAGAGCACCGAGGACTCCACGTTGGGTGGGCGCCGCGCCGCGGTCGCCGAGCCGTCCAGCGCCCGCTCGTAGTCCGGTCCGACCGGAAGGACATCGACGTCGCCGCGCAACTCGGCCAGCACGTCGCCGCGATGCGCGGCCCGGTCCGACACCAGCAACTCGATGCCGGCGTCCTCGATGATGTGCCGGATCTCCTGGCCCTGGTACCGCTCGTTCACCGGCACCACCCCGATACCGGCGAGTTGCCCGGCGAGGAACGTTTCCGCCCACTCCCGCCGGTTCGACACGTAGATGCCGACCCGGCCGCTCCCGACCACCGCGCCGAGATGGCCGGCGAGCGCCTCGACGCGGCGGAACAGCTGCTCGTACGACTGCTCGCCGGCCTCGTCGACGAGCGCCGTCGACCGGGGGTGCCGGCGCGCCATCCAGCCGAACTGCTCGGCGACGGTCCAGGTGAAGGGCGCGGCGTTCATCGCCTAGACCGTCCGTCCACCGTCGATGGACAGAATGCTTCCGGTCATGTAGTCCGAGTCGGACGAGGCGAGGTAGACCACGCTGGGCGCGATGTCCTCGGGGGATGCCCACCGGCGCAGCGGGATCATGCTGAGGAACCGCTCTTCGAGTTTCGGGTCCTCGCGTACCTTCGCCGACATCGCCGTCGCCGCGATCGGCAGCAGCGCGTTGGCGGTGATCCCGTACCGGGCCAGCTCGACCGCGGCCGTCTTGACCAGCGCGATGACTCCGCCCTTGGCCGCCGCGTAGTTGCCGCCGCCGACCTGTCCGCGCACGCCGGCCGGGGAGGTGACGCCGATGAACTTGCCGCGTTTGGCCTCGATCCAGTGCGGAAGTACCGCCTTGAGACAGATGAAGGCGCCGGTCAGGTTCACCGAGACGACCCGCTCGAAGGACTCCAGCGTCATGTCCTTGAGCATCGCCGGGGCGACGACTCCGGCGGAGTGGAACAGTACGTCGACGCCGCCGGCCCAGTCCCGGGTTCCGTCGACGGCGGCTGTCATCTCGTCGGGCGAGGTGATGTCGGCCCGCCAGGCGCGCGCCTCGCCGCCAGCACCGGTGATCTCCCCGGCAACCTCGTCGGCGAGCTTTCCGTCGATGTCGAGCACGGCGACCCGTGCGCCCTCCGCAGCCATGGCGATCGCGCCGGCCCGGCCGATCCCGCTGCCGCCTCCGGTCACCATAACGGTCACGTTGTCCAAACGGCCCATGTGGTCCTCACTATCTGCGCTTGAGCTTCTGCTCGGGTCTGCTGGTGGCTGCGGTGGCGGAAGTCGGTCGCGGGAACTCAGTCCTGCCCGGCGGTGCTGTTCGCGCCGCCGAGCACCCGCAGGGCGTTGCCCCTGAGCACCTTGCGCGTCACGTCCTCGTCGAAGCCGAGCCCGGCGAAGTCGTCCAGCCACCGCTGCGGGGTGATCAACGGGTAGTCGCTGCCGAACATCACCTTGTCGGTCAGCAGCCGCTTCACGTACGTGACGAGCTTCGGTTCGAAGTACTTCGGCGACCACCCGGACAGGTCGATGTACACGTTCTGCTTGTGCAGGGCGACCGCCAGCCCTTCGTCCTGCCACGGCACCGACGGGTGCGCCATGATGATGGTCAGGTCGGGGAAGTCGGCGGCGACGTCGTCGAGCAGCATCGGGTTGGAGTACTTCAGCCGGATGCCGCCCCCGCCGCGCATCTTCGCCCCGATACCCGTCTGTCCGGTGTGGAACACGACCGGCAGCCCGGCCGACTCGATCAGCTCGTACAGCGGGTAGAACCGGGTGTCGTTCGGCTCGAAACCCTGGGTCGAGGGGTGGAACTTGAAGCCCTTGACGCCGTAGTGCTCGATGAGCCGGCGGGCGGACCGCCGGGCGACCTCGCCCCGCCACGGGTCCACGCTGCCGAACGGGATCATCACATCGGCATGCTCGGCGGCGAGTTCGGCGATCTCCTCGCTCGCCACCGGTTTGCGGCCCGTCGTGCTCTCGCTGTCGACCGCGAACACCACGCACGAGATGTCGATGCGCCGGTAGTAGTCGGCGATGGCGCCGACGGTGGTCTGCGCGTCGCTGCCGAAGTACGACGCGGCCGCCTGCTGGAACGACCGGCTGGCCGCGTCCCGCCCTGCTTCGCCGGTGCCTTCCGTCACGTGCACGTGCATGTCGATGGCGGATCGTGCGGCAAACCGGCGGGGGCCGTCGCCTTCAGAGATCACCCTGTCCGTTCCTTTCGGTAAATTCTTGATAGCAGAACTGAGTTCTGCTATACACAACATGCGACCATATGGTTCGCGCGTCCGTCAAGCGGGGCGAGGACATCCACCGCCAGGCGAACCCGAGGAAGGCCGCCAGGCGAACCCGAGGAAGGAGGCCTGCGTGACGCAGGACGAAGAGGCGCGCGGCGGGCCCGCCTATCCGATCGAATCGGTCAGCAACGCCCTTCGACTGCTGCTGCTCCTGCGCGACCGCGACGAGCTACGCGTGATGGACTGCGCGGCCGAACTCGGCGTCGCCCGGTCCACCGCGCACCGGCTGCTCGCCATGCTCGACCACCACGGATTCCTGCGCCGCGATCCGGCGACCCGCACCTACCGCACCGGCGAGGCGCTGCTGGCACTCGGCCTGAACGCCATCCGCGGCCTCGACATCCGCACCCGGGCCCGGCCCTACATGCAGGCGCTGTGCGACGAAGTCGGGGAAACCGTCAACCTCGTCGTACTCGAAGGCGACGGCGTACGTTTCGTCGACGCGATCGAGACCCCACAGGCGCTGCGGGTCGGCGGCCGGATCGGGCTGCGCCGGCCGGCGCACTGCACCTCGGCGGGCAAGGCCATCCTCGCCGCGCTGCCGCCCGAGGAGCTGCGCAGGCTCTACCCGAAGGAGGAGCTGACGGTGATGACCGACGACTCCCTGTCCAGCCGGACGGAGCTGCAGAAGGCGCTGGTCGAGATCCGGGAAGTCGGCTTCGCCCTGGCCCGCACCGAAAGCGACCCCGACATCGTCGCGGTCGGGGTGCGGATCCCGCAGGACCCGGGCCGGACAGAGGCGGGCATTGCCGTCTCTGCCCCGGCCAGCCGGATGACCGCCGAGGAGATCGAGCGCTGCGGGCGGGCCGCGATCCGCACCGCCGCGCTGATCGCCAGCGGATGACCGAGGTGATCGTCGTGGCGGTGCCTGCCAGCGACGGACGCCCATTGATCCGCTGGGACTGACCGACACCGACCGCACGGCGGTACGTCAACGGCTCGACCATCGGGACGAAGCCCGTTGATCGGCTGCGCCGCCCGGGTTCTGCTCCGCCAAGCTGGCCCGGGTACGCCTGCCCAGCCGAGCGGACATATTCGGTACCGGTCTGAAAAATGCGACGCGATACGTTTTCCGCTCTTCCCGACCTGATCGACGGAATTACGTTGGACAATTCCTCCGGCGTTCCGACCGATCGGAGTCGCTACGCCGACAGTTCGGCGACCGCCCCCTCGTCACATGCAACGATGACACCGGCTAACCCCCGGCCGGGCGCCGAAAAGTGCAATTCCCGACCACTCATGTCATGGCCGCCGTCCTGTTCAGAGCAGGACGGCGAACCCATTCGCGCAGTGCGGCGGGACCATTCGGCGCAACCGGTCAGCCATCTGCCAGCAGCACTGATCCAGCAGGGGGGATGGACCACGTGACAGATCATCAGAAAGGCCTGCCAGTTTCCCGGCGGGACCTCATCCGCATCTCCGGCGGCACCACGCTGGCCGCCGTGGCACTCGGCTCGCTCGGCGTACCCGTGCGGGCCGGGACGGCGGCGGGCGCCGCACCCCGCGACATCGGCCCGGCCGCCGACGGCGCGGGCTCGGCCTGGGCGAGTTCCGGGGCCGGCAGCCGGCTCCGCTCAACCGGGGCCGACCTGCTCATCCGGGACGGCTCGCCGCACTGGTGGCTGAGCCCGGACATCTGGGCCGTGCCCGGCACCGACCCGAACGGCGCCGCCGGGACACCGGCCGCCGGTGACGTCGCCTACGTCTGGGCCCGGATCCAGAACACCGGCCGGGAGGACGCCGTCGGCATCGAGGTGAGGTTCTACTGGGGCAACCCGTCGGTGCAGATGCTCTACAGCACCCTCAACCCCATCGGCACGGCGTTCGCCGACATCGCGGCCGGCGACACCCAGGAGGTGCTCTGCCTCGTGCCGTGGAACGTGGTGGCGGTGAACGACGGGCACGAGTGCCTCGTCGCCGTCGCCGTCCTGCCCGGCGATCCGGCGCTGCCCGACGCCGTCGACCCGCCCGGCTATCCGAACGTGGCTCAGCGCAACCTGACGCTGGTCAGCGCCCAAAAGGCCGACTTCAAGCTGACCCTGACGGTCAGCGCGCCGAAGCGGGCACCGAAGCAGATCAGGATCGGCGCCGAGGTCGGCGGCGAACTGTCCAAGGAGGCCCTGCTCACGCTGGGTCTCGACGGGCGGCGGCCGGTCGGCAAGCCGGTGGTCGAGGTGGGCTTCTCGGCCAAGCCGATCACCGATCCGGGCGACGGGATCGGCGACCCGGAGCTGGTCGTGGAGGTGCCGGCCGGGCGCAGCGTCCCGGTGCATCTGACGGTACGCGGCGCCACCGGGCTGGACCCCGGCGAGTACCAGCTCGTGGAGGTCCTGGAACGGGACGGCGAGCGGCTGCTCGGCGGCATCTCGTTCGCCGTCGTCGCCGGGAAGGAGGGGCAGAAATGAGCGCGACACCGATGCAGGTACAGACCCGCCCCTTTGCCATCGAACCGCTGACCAGCACCATGCTGCCGGACGGCATATTCGACAACGCGCTCTACAAGCTCCGGATCGCCTGCCACTACACCAACACCTCCGGCGCCGACCTGACCAACGTCACGCTCTATCTGGAGAGCATCGGCGACCCGGGGATCGTGGTGACCGGGCAGACGTACACGTTCCCGAAGATTCCGGCCGGGGCGTCGGTGCTGGTCTCCTGGGCGGCCGACTTCCAGCACGCGTCACCGGGCAAACCGCTGGTCAGCTTCGTGGCCCGGGCCGACGGGCACAGCCCGGCCCGGTCGATCCGGCAGATCTTCGTCTCGCAGACCCGCTACGACCAGGCCACCGACACCTACTCGGTAACCATCCCGGAAGGGCGGCTCGAACTCTCCAAGCCGATCGTCGTACCACCGGCCAAGGGCGGCTGGTGGCCGGGCGACAAACCCGGCGACGACAAGGAACGGCCACCGTGGACCGGACCGTACGTGCCGACCGGCGCCACCATGGTCTGGGTGCCGAATCCGGCGTACCCGGGGACGCACGGCGAACTGCCGTTCGACGATCCCTGGTGGAAGATCCTCGGCTGGATCGTCTTCGCCATCGCCAGCCTGGTCGGGATCATCGCGGCGGCGATCGGCACCGGAACCTTCAACGTCGGGATCAAGGGCAAGTTCGAGGAGACCGATCCGGGGCTCGTCGTCGAGTGCTGCAAGCCGGCACCGGGTGACGGGCTCAAGGGCGGGGTCACGGTCGCCGGGGTGGCCGGGGTGATCGCCTCCGTCGCCCTGGTGGTGGGGCTCGCCGACGACGCCGACCCGCACTGGCGGGGCCAGAAGGCGACTCCGCCGGCCCCGGGCGAGTTGACCACCGCCGAACGGGTCGACGCGCACTGGCGGCTGCTCGACGAACCGCACGCGGGACGGGCGTACCGGACCGAGGTCGAGTGGTCGTACCAGCGGGTCACCACCGGGGCGACGTACCAGCACTCGGTGTCGGAGCAGCAGACCAACGTGCACGTCACCGAGGAGGTCAAGGTCGTCACTCCGGACACCGTGGCCTCGCCGGGACTGCTGTGGGCCCGGGCCACCTTCACCCGCCCCGGCGGAACTCCCTACTCCGGTCCGCAGTTGTACGCGTTCGCCCTGTTCCGGGCCCCGCAGGGGCTCTACTTCCTGGTGCCGCTGACCGACGACGGGGTCGGCCACGACGGCCGGGCGGGCGACGGCGAGTACACCGCCGGACTGCCGCTCCGGGACGTGCTCAAGGACCTGGAGAAGGCCGGACAGCAGCCGCAGGGCATCTGGAAGGTCTTCGTCTTCGCGCAGGACGTCAACCTGGTTCCGCCGGGCACCCCGGCCGAGGTCGCCGCGCAGACCGTCGGCGGCGTCTTCGTGGCCAGTGCCGTCCAGATCACCTTCGACTCCAGCCAGCCCTGCCCGCTGGAGGCGCAGAGCAGCATCAAGGTCGTCTGACCGGCCTTGGACGTGTGGGTACGGCGGGGGCCGAGCGAGGCTCCCGCCGTACGGCGCCACGGAACACCCAAGCGCCCAGTTCTCGATCTTGCCAGCCGCCCCTACTCTGGCCGCATGTGTCGAACTGGCAGTGTGCGCCATCCCTAACAACACCACCCCGTCGTTCCGAAGCGCGGTGATCATCTTCTGTCTCAGTGCGGCACCGCTGCTCCTCATCTTCGGTCTGACGGCCGATCCGGCGCCGAAGCCGCTCGGGGTGCTGCTGGACGGCACCGTGGTCGACCACGCGCCCCCCGGGCCGGGAGACGCCAACGCGGCCATCGTCTCGGTGCAGACGCCGGAGGGTCGGGTCATCTGCGGCGTCGAGCGGGTCCTTCTCCCCAACGGCCGGCTGCCGGTGGTCGGCGCGACGATCACCGTTGACTACGCCGACGGTAGATGCCGCCCGGCGGCGGAAGACAACACCGGCATCCGAGTGGGTCTGGTTCTGATCGGCGCGACCGGCGTCATCGGGGTGAGTACGTACTACTGGCGCAGGTCCGGGCCGGGTCGACGGTTCCGGGCCGCACGGAAGGCCGCGACTCGACCTGACCGAAAGCGCGGCGCCGTCAGGCCATCGCGGGGAGGATGACCCGCTCCAGCACCGTGCGCGGGGTCTGCCCCTGCTCGGGGTCGTTGTAGTTGCCTGCGGTGATGGCCACGGTGAGATCGAGATCGGGCAGGACGTACAGGCCCTGGCCGCCGTTACCCATGCCGGCCACCAGCCGATGACTGTCAAGAGAGTCGATGTACCACTGATAGCCGTACTGCGCGCCCCAAGCGGTCTGCAGGCGTGGCTGGAGCATGGTGTGGATCCAGTCGGCGGAGACGATCCGTTGACCGTTCCAGGCTCCCTTGGCCAGCATCAGCTCACCGATCCTGGCCAGGTCGCGGGGCGCGAGTCGCAGCCCGGACGCGGCGGAGGCCACGCCGTCCGCACCGGTCATCCACTCGCTGCTGTCGATGCCCAGCGGCGCGAACAGCACGGCCTGCCCGTACTGCGGCAGCGACCGCCCCGTGCCGTCGGTGATCAGCCGGCCGAGCAGGGCCGTGGCACCGCCGCAGTAGTTCCATCGGGTGCCGGGCGGCTCGAGGATCGGCCGCTCCAGGATGAACCGGCACCGGTCCGGCGCCAGTTCCATTGCGATCTCGGCGTTGGCGGGGCTGTCGTAAGGGAGATCTTCGCGCCATTCCACGCCCAACGACATCGTCAGCGCGTGCTCGACGGTGAGCCGGGCACGCTGGGAGTCGGCCGCCAGGTCGGGATACTGCGGAAACTGCCGCAGCAACGGCTCCGCCGGCGGTGGAACCAGCCCTTCGCCGAGCGCGATGCCGTACAACAGCGCGGTTACGCTCTTGGTGACCGACCGGATGTCGTGCAGTGTCTCGGGCCCGAACTCGACGACGCCCAGCGAGGCGTTCCAGGCAAAGTCCTCACCGGCGCTGTAGTACTCCAGCAAGGGGCGGCCGCCGCGAACCGCCACGACGCCGTGCAGACCGCTGATCTGGCCAATCTCGAGCATTTTGCCGAGCCGGTCGCGCAACCGCGTCATGGGGCACTCCAGAAGGTCGCCGGGCAGCGGAACAGCAGACGACTCGTTATACCGGAATTGCCGCTCTCAAGCGACCCGAGTAGAAGGGGTCCAACTGTCAGTGGCAAGCGCTGGAGCGCAGGCACAAGCGCCCGACCACAGCGCATCCGGCAAAGTTCGGCGTCAGCGACGAGGCCGAGTGGCCCGGGCCGCTACCGCGCCGATCCCTGTATTGGGGAATGATCTTCCGTTCGCCGCCGTACCAACCGCCCCCGGCCCCAACGCGCCATGCGGCATCATTGATGCCGTCCGATAGGTCAGTTCTGGTCCGGTCGCGGGAGGCATACAGGTGGAGCTGCGCGTCCTGGGATCGCTGGAGGTCCGCGTGCGTGGCATTCCGGTCCGGCTGGGCGGCCCGCGCGAACGCAAACTGCTGGCACTGATGCTGGTTCACGCCGAACGCGCGGTACCGCTGGCCGCGCTGGTCGACGGGATGTGGGACGAGGCGCCACCGGCGACCGCCAAGCGCCAGGTGCAGAACCTCATCTCGGCCCTGCGCCGGCTGCTGGCCGACGGGTCGGACCGGAATGCCAGGTCGCCCACGATCGTGGCCGAGCGGGACGCCTACCGGCTCCGCCTCGGCGACGCCGAGCTCGACGCGCGGCTGTTCCTGGCCCAGGTCGGGCGCGCACAGGAGCTGGCCGAGGCGGGTCAGACGGGCGCCGCCGCCGCCGAGCTGCGTGCCGCGCTGCGGCGCTGGCATGGCCCGCCGCTGGCCGGGCTGACCGGCCGGGTGCTGGAGGCGGCCGCGGCGCGGCTGGAGGAGCAGCAGCGCGCCGCCGTCGAGGAGTGCGTCGACCTGGAGCTACGGCTCGGTCGCCACGGCGAGCTGCTCGGCGAACTGACCGAGCTGGTCGCCGTGCACCCGCTTCGCGAGCGGCTGGTGGGGCAGCTCATGCTGGCGCTCTACCGGTCCGGTCGGCAGGCCGACGCGCTGCACGCGTACCGGCGGCTGCGCAAGGGTCTCGCCGACGAGTTCGGGCTCGATCCCGGCCCGCGGCTGCAGGAGCTGCACGCCGTGATCCTGGCCAGCGATGCGGCCACCCGGACGCCGGACACCGCCGAACCGCCGGCCGCGGTGGGCACACCTGCCCACCGGGCCGCGCCGGTCGTTCCGGCCCAGTTGCCCGCCGACGTCGCCGGCTTCGCCGGCCGCGCGGAGCAACTCAAGGAACTGGACCAGTTGTTGCCCGGCGATCCCACCGGAACGACCACCGTGGCGATCGGCGTGATCGCCGGCACCGCCGGGGTCGGCAAGACGGCGTTGGCAGTGCACTGGGGCCAGCGGGTCCGCCACCACTTCCCGGACGGCCAGCTCTACGTCGACCTGCGCGGCTTCGAACCGGCCGGCGCCCCGGTGGATCCGGCAGACGCGCTGCGCGGATTCCTGGACGGGCTTGGCGTGCCGGGCGAACGGATGCCGGTCGACCTGCCGTCCCGGTCGGCCCTGTACCGCAGTCTGCTGGCGGATCGACGCATCCTGGTGGTGCTGGACAATGCCCGCGACGCCGAGCAGGTCCGTCCGCTGCTGCCGGGCAGCCCCACCTGCCTGGCCCTGACGACCAGCCGCCATCTGCTGCCGGGTCTCGTCGCGGCGGAGGGCGCCCGGCCGATCCCGCTGGACCTGTTCGATCCCGGCGAGGCGCGCCAGATGCTGGCCGGTCGGCTCGGCGAGCGGCGCCTGCTCGCGGAGCCGCAGGCGATCGACGAGATCATCACCCGGTGCGGCAGGCTCCCGTTGGCACTGGCGGTGACGGCGGCCCGGGCCGCCATCCATTCGGGGTTTTCGCTGGCCACCCTCGCCGCCGAGCTGCGGGCCGCCCGCAGTCGCCTGGACCCGTTCGCCGGCGCCGACCGGGCAACCGACGTACGGGCCGTTTTCTCCTGGTCGTACCAGCAACTCAGTGAGCCGGCGAAACGGCTGTTCCGGCTGCTCGGGCCGGCACCCGGCCCGGACATCGCGGTGCCGGCGGCGGCCAGCCTCGTCGGCGTCGCGGCGGCCCTGGCCGCCCCGGTCCTGACCGAGTTGGCCGACGCGCATCTGGTCACCGAGCACGCACCGGCCCGGTACGCCTGCCACGACCTGCTGCGGGCGTATGCCGGCGAGCTGGCGGACGCCGTCGACCCGCTCGCGGACCGGCGTGCGGCCCTGCACCGCCTGGTCGACCACCACCTGCAGAGCGCATGCGAGGCCGACCGGCGGCTCGATCCGTATCGCGATCCGATCACCATCGCACCGGCCCGGCCCGGGGTGACCAGCGAACGGTTCGCCGACCACGACGCCGCGATGAACTGGTTCACCGTGGAGCTTCCCGGGATGCTCGCCGCCGTCGAGCGGGCCGCGGCGACCGGCTTCGACGCGCACGCATGGCAGCTCGCCTGGGCGATGGCCTACTTTCTGGAACGTCGAGGGCACTGGCGCCAGTGGGCGGCCGTCCAGGACACCGCACTCGACGCGGCTCGGCGGCTGGACGACCGCGCCGGTCAGGCGCACGCCCACCGCAGCCTGGGGCGGGTACACGTCCATCTGGGCCTGATCGCCGAGGCGACCGCCCACCTCCGGCTGGCGAGGGAGCTGTACCGGGCTGCCGGCGACGTCGTCGGCGAGGCGCGCGTCCACTTCGACCTCTGTTGGCTGGCCGTCCGACGCAGCGGTTACCACGATGCGCTGGACCACGCCCGGCAGGCGCTGGAGCTGTTCCGTACCACGGACAACCGCTCCGGCCAGGCGAGGGCGCTCAACAACATGGCCCTGGCGCACAGCCTTCTCGGCGACCACGAGCGCGCCCTGGTCGCCGGCACGGACGCGCTGCGGCTCAACCAAGATATCGGCGACCGGTTCGGCGAGGCGAACACCTGGGACACCCTCGCCCAGGCCAACCTGGAGCTCGGCCACCACGAGGACAGCATCAGGTGCTACCGCCAGGCGATGGACCTGCACCGGGATCTCGGCCATCCGTGGGCCGAGGCCGACGTACTCACCCAACTCGGTGACGCGTACGAGGCCGCCGGCGAACCGGGCGCCGCCGAGGACGCCCGGCAGCGTGCGGTCACCATCTTCGACGACCTCGGTCACCCGGACGCCGACCTCGTCCGGGCCAAACTCACCCGACGCTGAGGCGCGAACGTCATTGGCCGGCCACCGGTACGCCATCCAGGGTGCCCCCGCCCTGTCGTACTCGTAGATCCGGATCGCGCTGCCCGCCGGTACCCGCCGATCGGTTCGTACCTGATCGGATGTTGTTGGATGCGGCCGGGCTCAGCGGCGCAGCGCGGCGGCCGGCTCGATCCAGGCGGCGCGCAGCGCGGGATACACGCCGGCGACGAGCCCCACGCCGGCACCGATGGCCGGGGCGGCGGCCACCGTCCACGGGGCCAGTACGGCGGTCCAGTCCCGCAGCACTGCGGTGCCGACCACCGCGGCCACGGCGACGCTGCCCCCGACCAGGCCGCCGAGCAGGCCCAGTGCGGTCGATTCGGTGAGGAACTGGGCGGCGATGTGCATCGGCCGGGCACCCAGGCAGCGACGCAGACCTATCTCGTTGGTGCGTTCCAGGACCGCGACGAGGCTGGTGTTCGCGATCCCGACGGCACCGATCACCAGCGAAATGCTGGCGAGCAGCAGGAACAGCGAGTTGAGGTCGCCGGTCACGCCGGCGCGCAGCGACTGCGGGTCGGGCGGCGCGATGACCCTGAACCGCCCGGGCGCGTCCGGTCGCAGGGCCAGGGCCGCCTGCGACGCGACCAGCGCGGCGGCGCCGAGCCGTGTCTCGATCAGCATCTTCGCCCGCTGCTCGTGCGGCGGCTGGTACGCGCGCAACGCGGTCCCGGTCGGGATGATCACGGAGAGCAGCAGGTCCGGCAACCGCTGGACGTCACCGATGATCCCCAGCACGGTGTACGGGGTGCCGTTGACGAACACGGCAGGGTGTCCGTCCAGACGCGTGATGCCGAGCCGGCCGGCCGCCGCCGCGCCGAGCACCGCGACGTTCTCCCCGCGTCCGGCGTGGAACCGGTCGTAGAGCCGGCCGGCCCGCAGCGTCGGGCGGGCAGCGGCCAGAGCGGACGGTTCCGCGGCGACGAGCGTGAGCTCATCCTGATCGGCCGCCGCACCGGGCGCGGCGGCGAACCGGGGCGCGGACAGCGGCACCGGCCAGTACACACCCGCATGCCGCACCCCGTTCAGTCCGGCAATCCGCGCCGCGGCGTCCGGTGGGAAGGACGCGGCTGTGTCCGCCGGGTCGGCCCCGCCGATGTCCTCCACGGTCACCTCGGTGGCAGTCAGCGCCGTGAACCGGCTGTCGATCTGCCCGGCGGCGGTGGCGGTCAGCCCGAGGATCGCCACGAACGCCCCGGTGCCGAGCACCGTGCCCAGCATGGTCAGCACCGACCGCGCCGGCCGCTGCGCCAGGCCGGCCAGCGCCTCGCCGAGCAGGTCGCGCAGCGACGGCCGGCTGCCCTTACTCATCCAGGACCCCGTCCCGGATGGTGAGGGTACGTTGCCCGCGCGCCGCCACCTGCCGATCGTGCGTGATGACCACCAGGGTGAGGCCGTCGCCGCACAGCTGGTCGAGCAGTTCGAGCAGGTTCTCGGCGGTCGCGGAGTCCAGGTTGCCGGTCGGCTCGTCGCACAGCAGCAGACTTGGCCGCTGGGCCAGGGCGCGGGCGATCGCGACGCGCTGGCGTTCGCCGCCGGACAGGACCAGTGGCAGCGCGTCCCGGCGGTGCGCCAGGCCGACCCGGTCCAGGGCCTCGACCGCGGTAGTCGCCCGCTGTCGACGGGGGACACCCGCGTACAGCCGGGCCAATGCGACATTCTCCGTCGCGGTTCGGTACGGCAGCAGGTGAAACGACTGGAACACGAACCCGATCCGTTGCCCACGCAGCGCCGCCCGCTGCCGCTCACGCAGCCGGCTGACGTCGACACCGTCCAACTCGTACACGCCCTCGGTGGGTCGGTCGAGCAGCCCCGCGACGTTCAGGAACGTCGACTTGCCGGAGCCGGACGGGCCGACGACGGTGACGTACTCCCCCGGCCGGACTGTCACGCTGGCATCGCGCAGCGCCCGCACCGGAGGTGGCCCCGGGTAGGTCAGCCCCACCCCGCTGAACGAGATCACCGGCGTCATCCGCTGACCACCACCCGGTCGCCGTCCCGCAGCACGCCATCCACCGGCGCAACCTCCACGAACCCGTCGCCGGAGACACCGGCGCGGACCTCGATCCGGCGCGCCGCGCCGGAACCGGACAGCACCGACACGCTCGTGCGCCCGTCGGCGCCGGCGGATACCGCGGACAACGGCACCACCTGTACGGCGGCCGTGGTGCGTGCCGCGGTCAGCGCCACCCGTACGTCGCCACCCGACCACGGCGCCGGCAGCGGCTTGTCGGACGTCACCGTCATGGGGTGGTACGCGGCCTCGGTTCCACCCTCGGCGGGGCCCTCGGCGATCGGGGTGGTCAGGGTGCCGACCCCTTCGATCCGCCCGCTTGCCTGCTGGTTGAGCATCTCGGCGGTCATCTGCGCCGGCATGCCCGGCCGGACCAGGGCCGCCTGGTCCGGCCGCAGCTTGACGACCACCTGGAGTGGCCCGGCCGCGATGTTGACCAGCGACCCCTTCACCTGGTCGCCTACCCGGGCCGCCACCGCGGACACCCGCGCCGGGAACGCCGGCACGAACACGAACTCGTTCAGCGGCAGCATCGGACCGGTGTGTGCGACCAGGTCGGCCTCCTTGCGCTGGGCCCGGGCCAGCCGATCCTGCGCCTGCGCCAACTGCTGGGCGAGCGGCTGCTCGCCCGGTTCGGCGGTGTCGTCCGCGGCGATCCGCCGCCGTAGCGCGTCAACCTCCCGCCGGACGCTCGCCACGGCGTCTGCGGCCGCGTCGAGTGCCTCCAGGTCGCCCCGGCCGGCGAGTCCGCCCGTGTCCGGGACGTCGTAACCCAGCCGCGCGTAGAGCCGCCGCACCGCCGCCTTGGTACCCGGTCCGAACACCCCTGCGCGGTCGCCGCCGGTGTCCAGGCCGAGCCGGCGCAAGGCCGTCTGGGCCTGCCGCACGTCCGGGCCGGAGTCACCGGGCTTCAGGTCCCGGTACGCCGGTACCGCCCCGGCCAGCACGATCACCGGCCGGCCCGACACGGCCAGCAGAACCCGGCCGACCTGTACCTCGTCGCCGGGGCGCACCCGCACCGCCGTCACGACCTGGATGGTGGCACCCTGCGCCGCGACCGGGCTGACCTCGATCGTGGTGGCCGGGGCCACCTGACCGCGGGTCACCAGCGTGCTCTCCAGCACCCGTCGCTCCACCACGGCGGTGATCAGCGACGGTTGCGGCGCGCGGGCATTCGCGGCCATCTGCTGCGGTGACCGCACGAACGTCGAGGCGACCAGGCCCCCGGTGGACAGGACGGCGCTGCCGATCGCGACCACCAGCACGCTGCGCCGCCCGCTTCGCCCGATCATTGTCTTCCCACCCGTCAGCCGGCCGTGACGACTTTGGCGGCGTTGCGCTGGACCGCGTCGTGGTAGTCCTTGACCGCTTGCAGCCGGGCGGCGTTCTTCTCTATCGCCCGCGTCTGGTACGCCACCTCGGCGGCGTACCAGACGCCCACCAGATTGGTCTCCAGCTTGCAGGCGACGTCGGCCTTGGCCGTCTCGATCTCGGCCGGCGTGGCGTGCTCGGTGTTCCACCGGGGATCGTCGTTGGCGGCCGACGGCTTGCGGTAGTCGAATCCACGCTGGCTCATGCACCGGCTCCACCGCTCGAACGTGGCGATCATCCGGCTGTGTTGCTCGGCCCGCTGATGCGCCTCGTCGGCCAGCAGTTCGACCCGGGTCTCGGGCGGCTGCTCGATACCGCCGGCCAGCGCCCGCAGCGCCTCGGCGCCGCAGCCACCCTCAGGAACCGGCAGCCCGTTGACCTTGCTCTCGCCGCGCCCCGTCCACACCGCTGTCTCCACCTCGGTCGGCTCGCGCTCCTGCCGCGGCCCCTCCTCGCCGCCGGCCGATGCCGAGTTCGCCGGGGGCAGCGGTTTGTAGCCGTGACGGGCCGCCCGGTCCGCGTCGAAGATGCCGTACCGCCGGCCGTAGCGGGGAGCGGTCGAGTCCGGCGGAACGAGGCCGATGACGGGCCAGTCCAGCCCGAGCCGGCGCATGCAGTCCCGGCCCAGCCGGTTGATCGCCAGATCGGGCACGTGCCACTTCAGCGTCACCGCCAGGTAGGCGTCCAGCGGAAGGGTGATCTCCCGCGCGTCGCCAATGGTCGGCACCGGCCCGAGCGGCGGCTCGCCGGCGGCCGAGGACGGCTCACCCTGGCATCCGCCCAGCCCGAGCAGCAGCGCCCCGGCGAGGCTCAACAACACTCTCTCTCGGCGCATCAGTCCGTCCTTCTCGAGGTGGGTCGGCGCGTGTGGGAGGCGGACCTCCCACACGCACACGACTGGCGTTGATCAGCAGGATTGGGAGCTCGAGTGGGAGCTGGCCTTGTTGTTCAGAAAGCCGAGGCTCGAGTACGACGAGCCAACGGTGGGCGTGGTCGGCTCAAGCCGCCCCAGATGCGTGACCAGGCTGCCTTCACAGCTCGAGTGCTCGTACAGGTAGATCCGGTGGGTGTGTCCGTTCCTCGAGCTGTCGGGCGAGTCGTTGATCGTGGTCGGGGTGTTGATGTACCTCTCGCCGGAGTTCTGGTAATGGGCGATCACGTTCAGCGAGGTGTCGTAGACGCCTCCGCCGAAATTGCCGAACTGGTAGACGACGAACTCGCCCGTGTTGTAGCTGCCGTCCTCGTCGGCGAGGGCGGCCGTGGCCGTGCCGCCGACCATGGCGCCTGCGGCCAACGCCACGATCGCCCCACGTTTGGCGGCTCGCGCCACGAGATCGGATACCTTCATGAGTCCTCCTTGTGTTCGGGCCCGATGTGGTCCGGGCCCGCGTGGTGTGTCCGGTGAGCCGCTCAGATCCGGTGCACTGCGGCCGCTCATCTGTCGCAAACCATGGCACCCGTGCCGGCTGTCCGGCTGGATCCGGGAGGACTCCGGACACCCGTCAGACAGGCCGACGTCAGACCAGCTCGACAGACAATCGTGGGTCTACGCGGTCCTGCTCGACCGGGTCTACGCGGTCCTGCTTGACCTGGACCGTGGCCAACTGCCCGGCCCGGCCGGCTCGGTCGAGCAGCTCCGCCGCACGCCGCCAGGTGTCCCGTGCCGCGTCCAGGTCGCCCGCATCCGCCAGTACGTCGCCGAGGTGGCCGAGGGTGACGCCCTCTTCCGGCTGGTTGTACGCCGCGCCGTTCCGGTCGCTCAGCCCCAGATGCAGGTCGAGGGCCTCGCGGCAGTAGCCGACCGCCTCCTGGTGCTGGCCGAGCTGGCTGAGGCTCCAGCCGATGCTGTTCAGCGCCCTCGCCTGCCCGGCCGGATGGTCGGCGGCCCGGTAGCCGTCCAGGGCGAGCCGGCTGTGCCGCAACACCATCTGGTGCTGGCCGGACTGGTCGAAGACCTCGGCCAGGCTGAGCTGGGTGTGCGCCTGCCCGATCCGGTCGCCGAGTTCGGCGTACCGGTCCAGCGCCAGCCGGAGGTGGGCGAGCGCCGTCTCCCCGCGGTCGAGTCGCAGGTGGACACGGGCCAGGCCGCGGTGGGCAACTGCCTGCTCCCGGCGGTCGCCGCTGCGCTGGGCGGCCCGCAACGCGGCCTCCTCCACCAACACCCAGTCGGGCCACTTCCCCGCCTGATACAGGTAGGTCGAGAGCGTCCTCGCCAACCGGTGGGTGTACAGATCGAAGCCGGCGTCCTCCTGAGCCACGACGGCCAGCAGCACCCGGTGCTCGGCGTTGAACCAGGTCAGCGCCTGTACGGTGTCCGCCACCTCCTCCGGTGACGCGCCGGCCGACGGCTCGGGTGGTTCGAGCACGGCCCGGTACGGATCCACCAGCCGAGCGGCCCGGTCGGCGGTGCGCAGATAATGGTCCAGCATCCGGTGGGTGGCCGCCCGTTGGTCTTCGGCGCTGTCCAGTTCCTCGGTCAGCTCCGCCGCGTACACCCGCAGCAGGTCGTCGCAGACGAACCGGCCGGGCCGGTGCTCGGCGAGCAGGTGCGCGTCGGTGAGGTCCCGCAGCAACCGACGCGCCTCGCGGGCCGACACCTCCGCCAGACTGGCGGCGGCCGCGGTGCCGATGTCCGGACCCGGGTGCTTGGCCAACAACCGGAACAGCCGGGCGGCCGGCGGATCCAGACCGCGGAACGACCAGGAGAACACTCGGCGCGCGTCCACCGCCTGATCGCCGCCGGCAAACGCGTCCAGACCGCGGGCCCCGGTCAGCTCGCCGGCCAGGTCGGCGAGCGGAAAGCCGGGATGGGTGGCGGCCCGCGCGGCCACGATCGCCAGGACCAGGGGCAGGCCGGTACAGGCGGCGATGATCCGATCCACGGCTTCGGGCTCGGCCCGGACGCGGTCCGGCCCGACGCGGTCCGCGAGCATGCTGCGCGACTCGGCCGGGGTGAGCAGGTCCAGTCGCAGTGGGTGGGCACCCTCCACCGCGATCAGACTGGCGAGCCGATCGCGGCTGGTCACCAGGGCCAGGCACCCCGCCGAACTGGGCAACAGCGGCCGGACCTGCTCGGCGTTGCGCGCGTTGTCCAGCACCACCAGCATCCGCTTGCCGGCGAGCAGGCTGCGGTACAGGCCGATCTGCCCGTCGAGGGTCGTCGGAATCTCCGACGGGGGCACCGCGAACGCCGCCAGGAAGCCGCGCATCGCCTCGGCAGGCGTCAATGGTGCGCCGGGACCGTAGCCGCACAGGTTGACGTGGAGATGTCCGTCCGGGAAGCGGCCCGCCGCCCGGCGCGCCCAGTGCAGAGCGAGCATGGTCTTGCCTATTCCAGCCGTCCCGCTGATCGCGGAGACCACCCCGGTGCCGCCCGGTGCGACGGCCGCCAGCGCAGTCCGATCCAGCGCTGCCAGCTCAGCCGTCCGCCCGGCGAACTGCTGCGGGGCCGCCGGCAGCTGTCGTGGTACGACCGGTCCCGGGGCGTGCCGGTCAATCTCGGTCCGGGCGCGAGCGGCCAGCCGGTCGGCGGCCAGTGCACCCTCGACCGCGCGCAGCATCCGCACGTGCCGGGTGGACCACTCGCTCAGGTCGACCGCCTCCGCCGGCAGCGGTGCCCCGGCCCGGTCGGCGTGCGCGGCGCAGGCGTTCACGAACGACGCGACGAACTCCCAGTCCGGCAGCGACCGGACGTTCAGCTTGTCGCTGATCGTGGAGCGGGGCAACGGATGCGGCAGGTTCGCGGTGAGGAACACCACTCTGTTCAGTGAGGGCTCGCCGGCTCGGCGCCGCAGCACCTTCAGCTCGTCGACGAACTGGATGATTGCCGTACGTCCGGCTATGGTCATCGGCTCGCGTCCCTCCACCATTGTGGAGGCCAGCGTCACAGTCCGGCTTCATCGAAGTCGCATCGGTTCGCTCATCGGTCCAGCTCGCCGGCCGATGACTCGGTGCGGAAGCTTCGTCGACCGGCGGGGCGTACCTGCTGTCGCGGTCACGGATCAGGTACCTGAACTGAGTGACCCGGTCACCATCGTCCACACGGTGCCCGCCGGACCAGGTAACCCAGGTTGAAGAGTTCGCCCTGCACTCGGGGGCGACCCTCGACGGCCGCGTCATCCCGCTCGACCACCCCGTCCTGGCCCGACTGGTCGGCCCACCTCGACTACCGTGCCGCCACCTGGCCGCGCACCGCCAACCCGCATCTGTTCATCCAGACGCGCACCGCGCCCGGGGCCTCCCGACGCAACTCCCGACAACCCACCAACGGACTGTCCGGACAGCCGGGCGCGACCGACGCCACAGAGCCATTCAACGACCGCCGTCCGACGAGTTGTGGCTCGACATCCGGCGAACGACCACACCGAGCAGGGTGTCGGCGCTGAAGTAGCCGGCACGCCGCGAGTCGAAGCTGCGCAGAATGTTGTCGCCGAGGATGACGAACCGGTCGGCGGGCACTCTTCCGTCGTCAGTCTCGGGCAGCGCCGGCATCTCGGAAGGCACCGGTTCCCCCGGAAGGGCGACGGCTCGCTTCACCAGCCAGGGCGGGTTTTCCGGCATCGGCAGCCCTCGGGCCGGTGACTCGATGACGACCAGTTGGCCCCGGCGGACACGACGCAGCGGCACTCGGCGGACCAGGACCCGGTCTCCGGGGCGCAGGGTCGGCAACATGCTTTCTCCGGACACGGTGACCACCACGAAGGTGCGGCGCAGCAGCAGGACGGCGACGGCGACGGCGACAGCGATGCCGATGCCGATGCCGAGCCAGGGGACGCTCACCTCACCACCACGGCCCAACCGTCATCGAGCTCGTCGCGGCACCGGTCGAGGCGTACCACATGGCCGAGGTCGGGCACGGAGCCCCGCGGCCCGACCGTGGCGGCGGTTGGTGTCACGTCAGGCACTGGCACCGACGGTGGACAGGTCGGGTATCGCGGAGCCGCTGGCGAGTACCACGCCGGCGCTGTCGACCAGCGCGAACGCCGGGTACGCGTCAACGCGGAACGCCGTGGGCAACTCGCCGGTCGGCAACTGCCGTACGACCCGCGCCACCGGCGTGAGTTCGTCGAGATAGGGCATCACCTCGCCGTCGCCGTCGTCGCCGACCACCACGGCGAGCACCCGGTCGCGGCCACCCGGGTGCTCCCGCGCCCGCCCGGCGAACACCGGTCGCTTGGCGGTACACGGCTGGCAGCCGAGCGAGAAGAAGCCGACCAGCAGCAGGCCGTCGTGCTCGGCACTCGAGACCGGTGTGCCGTCGACGGCCGTCGCGGCGTACGCCCCGACCGACCGGCCCGGGCCGAGCATGTTGCGGCCGGCACGGGCGTCGTCACCCAGTTGGTCGAGGATCGTGGTGTGCTCGCGCAGCCGCCGGACCACGCCGAGGGTGAACACCAGGTTGACGAGGGCCACCACCGCGATCAGGACGGTGAAGGGCACCAGAATATTCATGCGGCTCCTCGGGATGACGCTGACGGATGGGCCGGGATGCCGGCCCGGGCGTGCAGAGGCCGTCCAGATGGACGGCGGCCGCGCCGGCCATCACGGCCACCGGCGCTTCCCAGGTGCGGCGGGAAGACCGGCACTGGCCACCGCGATTGGCACACCGCCTGGGCGATCAGCAGCACCACGTGCCACACCGGACGGCCAACGTCGCGCGGTTGCTTCGTGGTGCCGAATCAGACGTGGTCTCGCCCGAACCGCGCCGCAGTGCCAGCGCGACGGCCCGCAGGCCGGTCGGCAGGCGGCGGCGTGGGGCTCGGAAGGGCACCCTCAGCGCGATCATGTGTTTGAGAGCGATCAGCAGTACTGCGATGGGTATCCGCAGCCGGAGCAGGTCGTGCTGGTGCAGTTGCAGTTGGTACAGCAACGCCGGCAGCCGCCGAAGCCAGGGCTGACGCACGAGGTGTAGTAGCAGTCGTTACACGGGCAGGCGCCCGCCGTGGTCTTCGGCACGAATGCCGTAACCAGCCGATCGGCCAGGCTTCCCAGCATCTTCGTCATGGCCGTTCTCCTCTCCGCCGCATCCCCGGGCCGCGGCCCCGTGAGCGCATCCGACGTGCTGATATCGATATGGAATTCGCTATCCGTGGTCCGAGTGATTCTGATCGTGACCCTACCGATCTTCCTGGTGATGACGGTAGGCGTTCGCCCGTCCGCGTTCGTACGAATCCGTTCGGGTTTTCCGGACGATTTCGAACGGTCCCGAACGACACGACGGCTTCTCAACGAGGTCGTCGATCGGGTTTACTCAATTCCTGATCACCTCTGTTCTCCCATAAGGAGTTTTCATGCGGCACATCGGTTCGCTCGGCGATCGGTTGCTCAGCTTGTTCGTACCCAAGACCGTCGCGGCCGCCTGCGCGGTCGGATGCAGTTACACCAGCTCGGGTTGTGGGCCGGGCAAGGTGCGGCAGTGCTGCACCGACTCCACCTGCCGGACCACATGTGGCGGCTGTTTCGTCAACTAGTCGTTTGCCGTCGCGTTGCTGTCGGCGCCGTGCTCGGGACGGCGCCGACGTGACCGTCGGCGCCGTCCGGCGGTCGCGGGTGTTCACTGTGAGGCTCCCATCCGTGGGCGGGGCCACCCGGTGGACTCCGGAGGCCGGCGTGGCCGAACCACACGAGGTCGTAGGCTTCCCGTACCGACCGACCTGTGCGGGCCGTCGGTCAACCGAAATGGTCACCGACCGCGCGAGGCCGTCATTCCGGCGGCTCGTTCTGATAGCCCGCGGCCTGCATGTTGAACAGGCGGGCGTACAACCCGCGGGCTGTCATCAGTGTGAGGTGATCGCCCTGTTCCGCCACCTGGCCGTCAGAGAGGACGACGATGTGTTCGGCGTCGCGGACAGCGCTGAGTCGGTGCGAGATCAGCAGGCTGGTCTGCCCGTCGCGGTACTTACGCAACGACGAGTAGATCTGGTATTCGGCCTCGGCGTCCAGTCCGGCCGAGGGTTCGTCGAGGATCATTAGGTCGCGTCGGTCGCGTAGGAACGCACGGGCCAGCGCGAGCCGCTGCCACTGGCCCCCCGAGAGCACCACTCCGGTCTCGGGGTTGCCCTTCTCGGATTCCATGAAGAAGATCCGGGACAGCAGGGTCCGGTATCCGTGCGGCAATGCCGTCAACGTGTCATGGATACCGGCGTGCCGAGCTGCCTTCTCGATACGTGCCAGGTCGTCGAGGCTCTCGAGGTCGCCGACTCCGACGTTTTCCGCCGCTGTCATGTCGTAGTGCATGTAGTCCTGGAAGACAGCGCTGATCCTGCGGCGTAGATCCGCCACGTCCACCGTCCGGATGTCCACACCATCCCAGGTGATCGACCCCCGGGTAGGGTCGTAGAAGCGGCAGAGCAGCTTCACCAGGGTGGACTTTCCGGCGCCGTTCAACCCCACCAGGCCGAGCGCCTGGCCGTGTGGGATGTACAGGTCGACGCCGCGCAGTACCCAGGGATGCTCGTCGGAGTAACGGAACCACACGTCACGCAACTCGACGCCCCGGCGCAGTACCGGCAGATGCTGCGGCACGTCAGCCCCGGGAAGGTCCGGCCCGGTGGTGGTCACGGTGAGATAGTGGTCGAACAGCAGAAGCGCCTGGTGGGAACGGGCGACGTCGCCCGCGATGGAGGTCAGGGCCGCCTGTACGCCCGCGACTGCGGCGATGAAGATGGCGATGTCGCCGACGGTGAGCCCGCCCTCCTGGGCGGCACGGACCGCCCACAGCAGACCGGCGCCGGACACCACCGTCGCGATCAGGCTCAACCCGGCCTGTACGACGACCTCGTGCCGATCGACCGCCCGCTTCGCCGAGTTGGTGGTTCGGCGATCAGCCAACATGCGGCCACGCAGGAACGGCCCGATTCCGAACAGCCGCACCTCCTTGGCGGCCTCGACGCTGGACAACAGTTGGGCGTAGAACAGTTCCCGCCGCTCGGCCGGCCCGATGTCCCAGAACATCCGGGCCCGTCGGCGGGATAGCGTGATCTCGCCGGCCAGCGTCGGAATTCCGCCGACGAGAACCAGTCCGGCCATGATCGGACTGAGCAGAAGCAGCGAGCCAAGGAACCCGGAGAGCGTGATCGCCGACCGGACGACGCCGAGAAGCCCCTCCACGGTCTGGTTGGGTGCCATCTCGCCTGCCCGCTGAGCCAGGCGCATCCGGTCCAGGAAGTGCGGATCCTCGAACCGCGGCAGTCCGACGAAACGGTCGACCGCGGTGTACAGGCGGTCCTGGGCCAACAGTCCGACGGATCGTTCCAGCTCACCCCGGAGGTATTGGGCGAGGTGCGGAACCGTCCCGGCGACGATCCCGACCGCGGCGAGACCGGCACCGAGCGCGATCACCATGGACAGTTCGGTGTCGTTGACGAGCCGGTCCAGTACGAGCTTGGTGAGCCAGGCGGCAGCCACCGGCACGATCCCCGCGGTGAGCGTCAGCGCGGCGCACCCCGCGAGCACACCGGGCGCCGCCTTCGCGGCCAACAGCAGGGCGGCAGTCAGCCGCCGCGTCGTGCCGTAAGCCGCGGCGGGTGGGCCGGCGGGCGAGGCACCGCTCGAGCGGTCGCTCCATGCCTGGGTGGTGCCCTCGCCGTCATCTGGCGGAGCAACGTCGGAGGACCCGTTCATGCCGATGCCGGTTCGGGCCCCTTTGGGCGCGGCCTGTCGGCCGTCATGACAACACGGCCGCAGCGGATCGACTTGACGGACGACAGCGTCGGAAGGCCTGGAAGCTGTCCAACTCGCTGGCCATGTTGCGTCTCTCCCGTCCAGGAGTCAGCGTCCGGTGCCCACCCACGTGGGTGGGCCAGAACCGGTTCGTCAGATCAGATTTCTGGAGTAACCGTGCCCTCGCCCGAATGACCGGACAAGACCCCCGGACGAAGCCGGACGATCTCGAACGTTGTCGGCACCCAGGTTGGACGGTAGGGCGCTGATGCCTTCTCGAGTCGGTAGACATGTCGAACCTCGGATGCCGGTCGAGATTCAGATCGCTCGGGCGAGTCCGGTGAACGCCGCGGCGAGGCGACAGAACTCCGCCCGGGCCCGCGCCGAGGATCACCAGGTCGAACTGTTCGGTTACCTCGCTCCTGGTCGAGTCCTGTTCAGCCAGTCGGTGAGGAAAGGGACCGTGTCGCTGAGGGTGTCGACTCGGTGGTGTGCGCCGGTCAGTTCCTCGGCAGGGTGTGTGGTGCGGACGGCAATGACCGTCATGCCGGCAGCCCGGCCTGCTTCGATGCCGGCGGGAGCGTCCTCGATCACCAGGCAGTTCGCCGCGGGGGTGTCGAGAAGGTGAGCCGCACGCAGGTAGCCTTCCGGGTCCGGCTTGCCGCGCCGGACCTGGCCGCTGTCGACCAGGACGGGAGGATCCGGTAGCCCGCCCGCGCGCAGCCGCTGCATCACGGTCGGGGTCCGGCCCGACGTGACCACACCCCACCGGTGACCGTCGAGCAGGCTCAGCACGGCGGGGACGTAGGGGTAGACGGGAAAGGCGTCGCCTTCGGCGGCCATGATTTCTCGAACGAGGCGGTACTCGCCGGCAGCATCCAGGTGCGGGGCCACCACCCTAATGGTGTCGACAGGCCGGCGGCCGTGGGTGTGGGACCAGACGAGGTCCGGGTCGAGGTGGCGGAGCGTCGCCCACCGGCTCCAGATCCGACGGTATGCCGGATAGGAGTCGACCAGCACGCCGTCGACGTCGAACAACACCGCGGCTCGAACGGGCATCACGTGGCCGCGCTGTGCAGCAGGCTGACGGTGGCGGCGGCCCGATCGGCGATGTCGTGGAGCAGGCGGGCGGCAGGGAGGACCTCGTGGACGAGGTTCACGGACTGGCCCGCGTACAGGGCCATGGCGGTCAGGTCACCGGTCATCCCGGGCAGCGGCATCAGGTCCTCGTATCGATGACGACTCCTGCCAGACGCGTCGACGGCGACGACCTCACCTTCGCCGGGTCGCAGTGGTGCTGGCGGCGAGCCGGCCGCCAGCCAGTGCTGGAGGGTCGTGTTGCGCAGCGCTCGGTGCGGGGCGTTCGGCCAGCCGCCGTCGAAGCAGGTGGTGTGCACGGTGTCCGTGCCGGCGGCGGCGATCAGGTGCTGTCGGTACACCTCGTGGGTGGCGGCTTCCGCGGCGGCCAGGAAGCGGGTGCCGAGCATGGCGCCCTGGGCGCCGAGCGCGAGCACCGCCGCGACGCCGCGCCCGTCCGCGATTCCTCCCGCGGCCACCACCGGCACCGGATCGACCGCATCGACGACGGCTGGCACCAGGGACATGGTGGTCGTGCCGCCGCGGACGTGGCCGCCCGCCTCCCAGCCTTGGGCCACGACGACGTCCACCCCGGCCGTGACGGCGTGCACGGCTTCGGCGACGTCACCGACCGTGTGCAGGTGCAACGCGCCGGCCCGGTGGATACGGCCGTGCACCGGCGACGGGTCTCCCCAGAAGGTGGAGATGATCGGCAGCTTCTCCTCCAGGCACACGGTGAGCAGATCGTCCACCGGGAAGTCGAGAACCAGGTTCGCGCCGAACGGGCGGGTGGTGAGCTCCCGGGTCCGCCGGATGCTCCGCCGTGCCTCATCGGGACTCTGCCACGTCAGCGCCAGCATGCCGAGACCACCGGCCTCCGACACCGCCGCCACCAGGTCCGGTCCCGCCGCAGAACCCACGGGCGCCTGAACGACCGGCAGGTCAACGCCCAACCGGTCACACAACGCAGTGCGTAATCTCCTCACGAAGCCACCCCGATCGCTTCGGAAATCGAATCAACGCACCGGACGGTACTGTATCGGAGATCGAAGCATCAAGAGGGGCGGCACAGGCGATGACGGCACCCCGGCCGGGCCAGCCGGTACGTGGATCGAGCACCGGACGGCCTCTCATGGCCGCCCTCGACCTGTTCGGGCGTCGCTGGAACCTGCGCATCGTCTGGGAGTTGCAGCACGGGCCGGTCGGCTTCCGCGCGTTGCAGCAGCGTTGCGACAACATGTCCTCCAGCGTCCTGCGGCAACGGCTGACCGAACTAGTTGACGCCCGCCTCGTCGCTCAGCAGCCGGACACGGCCTACGCGCTCACCGACCTCGGCCGCGGCGCCTACCAAGCACTGCGCCCGCTCGTCCGCTGGACCGACGCGTGGGCCTCGGCCCTGAGCGAGGACGGCAAGGGCTGAATCGCGAAGCACCGCCCTCTGGCGCTTCGGAAGCCGAATCGCTACCGTGCTTCTGGATCCGAAGCATCCGGAGGGTGGCCATGGCTCGTATCCCGGCGCTCGAACCGCCGTTCACGCCGGACGTGGGGGCACAACTCGCCACGATGATGCCGGCCGGCATGCGGCGCGTCAGCCCGCACACCTGCGCGCGCTGCGGCTACGAATATGGGTGGGGCGTCCACGTGATGGTCTTCGCCGACCGATCCGGACTCACGCCGGCCGAGATCACCTCGCTCACCTGTGGATCCCCTGATGATCCGTGCTGGACGACCGGCCGCGAAGCCATGATGATCCGGATGGTGGATGCCCTGCACGACTCGTCCGACGTCAACGACGAGCTGCGGCGGGGCGCGCGGGAATTGGTCGACGAGCGCTTCGCCGACGTCACGGCCGGCTGATGGTCGGCCCACCAGTGACGGTGGTGAACGCCTGTACCCGCTATGGCCAAGGCGGCAGTCCCACCGCAGTCGTGATCGAGGACGCCACGCTCACCGACGACACCCGGCACGCCATTGCTCGTAGGACCGACACCTCCCATACCGCCTTCATCGACACCAGCGCAGCGGATACGCCCGGGGTGCGTTTCTTCACCAGCGCCGGGGAACTCACGAACTGCGGCCATGGCATCATCGCCGCGCAAGCCGTCCTGCTGCACCGCAGCGGCGCCACGAAGCACCACGGCCGCCAGCGCAGCGGAGACCGCACCTTCGCCACGACCGCCATCCAGCGCCACGACGGCATCGAGGTCTGGTTCGACCAAGGCGTCATCGCCCTGACGGACCACGCCGACAGAACCGGCGGTGGCATCATCGCGGCCCTCGGCCTGGAACGAGCGGACATCGCCGCCGACGTACGGGTCGCCTCGCCCGGCACGCCACGACTCCTCGTCCCCCTTCGGGATCGCCGGACGCTGCTGTCCATGCGGCCCGACTTCGTCCGGCTGGCAACCGAGTGTCGCCGACTCGGGTACCTCGGCTGCTTCATCTACACGCTGTCACCGACCGCGAGAACGGGCACCGCCCGGATGTTCGCCCCAGCGATCGGCGTCGCCGAGGACATCGCGAACGCCAACAGTGTCGGCTGCCTCGCCGCCCACCTGCTCGACACATCCGGCAACGGCGAAATCGAAATACACCAGGGCGACACGCTCCAAAGCCCATCGTCGGTTCTCGCCAGCGCGACGTACACCGGATCCGGCATCGTCGCCAGAATCGGCGGGTTGGTTGACCTCGGCCCGCCCGTCGATCTCGGCTGAAACGGGCATCAATCACCGGGCGCGGGTAGCGGCGACCTCTTCGCTCGGATCGAGCGAACGAGCCCATTCAATGGGACCGGCTCCGTAGTCGGAGGTTGTCTGCGAATGGATTACCACTGGCGAACAACAGACTGTTGAAACCGTCGCTACTCTGCACCACGGCCGTACTGAGCACGACCGCCCTGGTAGGCACATCGCCGGCGCTCGGCGCCGAAGCCGCACAGCAGCCGGACCTGCCACCGGCACTCGCTCCGATGACCGCGATGTACGAGACGGTCGACTGCGATCCCGGCGGCACCACCGCCACGGATGCGGCGCTGGCAGCTAAGGAGCTACGGGGCTTCGGTGTCGAAGGAGACGATCTCGCGGATCACCGACAAGGTGGTCGAGGAGATGACCGGCTGGTCCCACCGACCCCTCGACGAGATCTATGCGGCGGTGTTCGTTGACGTGATCGTGGTCAAGGTCAGGGATGGGCAGGTCGCGAACCGGCCGTTCTACGCCGCGATCGGGGTCACCCTCGACGGCGAGGAGCCAGCGGTCACGGAGTCAGCAGTCGGAACGTGGCGGTGCCGGTGGAGGCGAGGTACGGATCGAGTACGACGGTCCAGGTGCCGGTGACGCCGAGCGTGTAGTCACCGTAGGTCGGGCCGGCGTTCATGGCGAAGACACCGACCTGGTGGCCGCTGGGCGAATAGAGACGCATGCTAGCGCTGCCCGTACCCCAGCTCGAAGCGCCGACGTCCAGGGTGATGTGTTGCCCACTGACACCGGCGAAGGTGTAGGCGGCGTTCTGACCTCGGGAGCTGATGGTGACACCGGTGGAGGTACCGGGGGTGAGCGTCCCGCCGATGATGTCGGTGGCGAGCGTGAACGTGGCGGTGCCGGTGGAGGCGAGGTACGGATCGAGTACGACGGTCCAGGTGCCGGTGACGCCGAGCGTGTAGTCACCGTAGGTCGGGCTGGCATTCATGGCGAAGACACCGACCTGGTGACCGCTGGGCGAATAGAGACGCATGCTAGCGCTGCCCGTACCCCAGCTCGAAGCGCCGACGTCCAGGGTGATGTGTTGCCCACTGACACCGGCGAAGGTGTAGGCGGCGTTCTGACCTCGGGAGCTGATGGTGACACCGGTGGAGGTACCGGGGGTGAGCGTCCCGCCGATGATGTCGGTGGCGAGCGTGAACGTGGCGGTGCCGGTAGAGGCGAGGTACGGATCGAGTACGACGGTCCAGGTGCCGGTGACGCCGAGCGTGTAGTCACCGTAGGTCGGGCTGGCATTCATGGCGAAGACACCGACCTGATGGCCGCTGGGCGAATAGAGACGCATGCTAGCGCTGCCCGTACCCCAGCTCGAAGCGCCGACGTCCAGGGTGATGTGTTGCCCACTGACGCCAGCGAAACTGTAGGACACGGATTCTCCGATGACGGCGATCGTGGCCGTCGTGGCGACGCCCGACGTGAGCGGAATCGGGTCGGCTGCCGGGCGCGCGACTGGCGGGGGTACGGCGTTGGCTGGCCCGGCGAGGGCCAGCGCGGCCAGCGCCGAGGACAAGGTGAGCACGATGAGACGGCGCAACATTCGCTGCTTCTCCCTGTGTGAGGATCGGTGCGGGACGAGCTGCGGGCCGGCTGGAGCACTCGCTAGTGGCGTTGAAGACGTTCACCGAAAGACCCGATCACCCATTGTGCGTAGCCGACTACAGATCTGGGCACCCGTCGAGTGGCCGGGTTCTCCGCCCGATCGGGTCACCGCCCTGGGCTCGGATCCCGGCAGGCCCAGCCGGCCGGGCGCTGTTGCGTTACGGGATCAAGGGCCATGCCGAACCCCTTACGGGTCCGGCGGTCAGATCGCCTGGGCCAGCTCGGTAAACGCGGCAGCGACCCTCTTCGCTGGCGGGGTGTCGACGGTGAGTTCGTAGTGGCCGCGTCGTAGGTTCTGCATGACCGGATCGTGGGCAGGTCGACCACCGCTCGAGATCCGGACGGCTGACCTGCCGACGCAGGACCGCAACCTCATGACGCAGCACAGGATCTCGAACTGGAGAACATCGATCTTTGCCCTCGCTGTCGTCGCAACATGCCTGGTCGTCGGGCTGGTTGTCTATGCCCGGTCCAGCGGTCCGGACGGCGCCGCCTCGCCCGAGGCGGTGGTCGCCGACTACGTGACGGCCCTTCGCGACAAGAACTGCGGAAGGCTGGCTGATATAGCGGATCCGGAGAACGATTCGGCGACAGAAATCAACCGGCGGATCAGCGAACTTGGCGGTGATCGCCTTGTCATCTCGGATCGACGGTTCGACGAGACAGCGTCCGCCGCCGAGGTGCGGGTGACCCTGTCCGGGCAGTCGGACGCGTCACCATACTCTGATGTTATCTGGCTTCGTCGCATCGACGACGCGTGGTTCGTCGCACTGGGACCTCATCAGAACTCGAACCCGAAAGGCACGTTATGAGAATTGGAAGGTTTTCTTCCTGGTCTTGGTGACGCCGGCGGTGCGTAGAGCGCCGATGGCGGCGTTGCGTAGGCGGCCATGACTTGTGGTCCGGTCCCGGTGCGAATCTGGGAGCGGTCTTCGTCGTAGGTGACGTCTCGCACCCAAGTGGACGTCGTTCTCGATCGACCAGTGGCCGCGGATCCATTGGGCCAGTTGGCCGGGGCTGGTCTGGCGCGCGCTCCGGCCGTGGCCGCGGTCGGATTCGCGGGTGGCGTCGGGGACGGCCGGGTGGCCAGCCAGCCGCTGACGACGGCGCTGAGTAAGCCCGGGTACCGAGCATGCCGATTGAACCGCGTGGACGAGGTTTCGGCAGGGACAACGTCGGTAGGGTCCGCCTTTCGTACGGGGTGCGGAACGTGCCCGTGCGGCTACGATGAGAGATCCGTTGGTGTCGATGTAATTTGAGATCGATCGATGACCGTTACCCGAGCGGACGATGCGTCCGCTGTCCTGCCCGACCCCAGTCGGGCTCGTACGCTCGACGAGCTCGTCGCGGGACTGCGGTCCTTGAAGGTGTGGGCAGGTAACCCGTCCTACGAATGGATCACCAGCCAGGTCAACAACGCGTGGCGGGCCGCCGGTCGCCCGGCCAGCGAGTTGACCAAGCGACCCACGGTCGTGGACTGCTTCAAGCCCGGTCGGCGACGACTGAACACCGACCTCGTCACCGCGGTCGTGCAGGCACTGCACCCGGACGAGGGATATGTGCACCAGTGGCGCCAAGCGCTACGGGTGGTCGGCGGGGAGGCCCAGGCAGCCACGGTGGTACGAGTCCAGGACCGGCTCCCACCCGACCTGGCTGGGTTCACCGGCCGTGCCACCGAACTCGACCAACTCCGCCACGCCCTCAGCCAGGGCCAACGCAACAACGGCACGATGGCGATCTCGGCGATCGAGGGGATGGCCGGTGTCGGCAAGACCCAACTCGCCGTCCACGCCGGGCACCTCCTCATCCGGGAACACCGCTTCGATCGGGCGCTCTTCGTCGACCTGCGCGGATTTCACCCTGACCCCGCTCGGCCTCCCGCAGACCCGGCCGCGGTCCTGGACGGCTTCCTGCGCCTGCTCGGCGTACCGGCCCAGCAGATCCCCCACGATCTCCACGCCCGCACCGCGACCTACCGGGAACATCTCGCCGGCAGCCGTACCCTGATCGTGCTGGACAACGCCGCCGACGTCGACCAGGTCCGGCCGCTGCTTCCCGAGGTTCCCGGCTGTTTCACCCTGATCACCAGCCGGCGGATCCTGTCCGACCTGCACGCAGCCACGCACCTGGCGGTCGAGGTGTTCGCTGCGGACGAGGCCGTCGACTACCTTGCCCAGGCCGCCAGCCACATCCCCATGGGCGACGATCCCGCCGCGGCCGCCCGCATCGCGCGGCGCTGCGGCTACCTGCCGCTGGCCCTCGACCTGACCGCCGGACACATGCGGGCCACACCGGGCTGGACACTCACCGATCATGCCGACCGGCTCGACGAACGCCACCACCAACGACGCCTGGACACCGGCGTCGAACTCGCCCTCGACCTCTCCTACCATCACCTGCCCGCCGACCAGCGCCGGCTGCTGCGGCTGCTGGCGCTGCACCCGGGACAGGACAGTGACGCCTACGCCGCAGCCGCCCTGACCGACGCCGACCTCGACACCACCCTCGCCCAGTTGGACCACCTGTGCCACGACCATCTCCTGCAGCAGTCTGCCTCGGGCCGGTACGCCTTCCACGACCTCGTCCGGGCATACGCCACCACCCGCGCCCACGACGAGGTCCGCCCGTCCGACCGTCGCGCAGCCCTGACCCGCCTGTTCGACCATTATCTGGCCACAGCCGCCGCCGCGATGAAGGCCCTCTACCCCGCCCAGGCGCACCTGCGACCC